>CAZSSE010000044.1:0-9826 GCA_964609165.1 uncultured Lachnospiraceae bacterium | reverse complement strand
CATAAGATGTCCTACGGCGTGCTCCGGTCCGCCGATGTAAAGATCGACGGGCATCCAATGTCGGAGCAGCTCTGCATTCGCAAATTCATTATCGTTATTGGGATCTATATAGCGCAGGAAGTACCAGCTCGATCCCGCAGATCCGGGCATTGTCGAGGTCTCTCTGACGCCCTTAACGCCGTTTTTATCATACTGCTTCCACTCGGTAGCGTTCTCAAGAGGTGCCTTTCCGTTTACGCCTTTATAATTTTCAAGCTCGGGAAGCACCAAGGGAAGCTCGCTGTCATCAAGAACGTGAATTGCCCCGTCCTCTCCATGAACAACGGGAACGGGCTCACCCCAATAGCGCTGTCTTGCAAATATCCACTCTCTGAAATGATAATTAACGGTTCTCTTTGCCACGCCCATATTTTCAAGCTTGGATGTGATAGCCTCCTTCGCCTCCTCAACAGTCAGACCGCTGAATTCCTCGGAATTTATCAATCTATAGCCGCGTCCAAGATACTCGCCCTTTTCAAATGCCTTCTCCGAAACGTCGACGTGACCGAGCTTTTCGTCTCCGTCAATAACCTGGATCATGTCTATGTTATGAGCAATAGCATACTCAAAGTCTCTCTGATCGTGCGACGGAACAGCCATTACCGCACCCGTACCGTAGCTTGCGAGAACGAAATCACCGATAAACATTCTCACCTCTTTGCCGTTTACGGGGTTGATGCAGGTAACTCCCTTAAGCTCACAGCCCGATTTGGTCTTGTTGAGCTCGGTTCTGTCCATATCGTTCTTTTTAAGAGTTTCGGCTATGTACGCCTCGACCTCTTCCTTGTTCTCTATCCTCGGCATAAGCTCCTTGACTATGCTTCCGTCGGGAGCAAGCACCATAAAGGTAATGCCGTATATGGTCTCGATACATGTCGTGAATATTGAAAATTCTCCGCCGCCTACTATCTCGAATTTAACCTCTACGCCCGTAGACTTACCTATCCAGTTCTTCTGCATAAGCTTTGTAGACTCAGGCCAATCGATCTCATCAAGCCCTTCAAGAAGCTCTTCGGCAAAGGCAGGCTGATTGATGACCCACTGCTTCATATTCTTTCTGACCACGGGAAATCCGCCTCTCTCCGACTTGCCGTCAATGACCTCGTCATTGGAGAGAACCGTACCAAGCTCCTCGCACCAATTTACAGGCATATCTATATACTGTGCGTAGCCGTCGAGATAAAGCTGCTTAAATATCCATTGCGTCCACTTATAAAATTGTGGATCGCTCGTCGCTACCATCTTACTCCAGTCATAGTCAAAGCCAAGCTCCTTAAGCTGCTTTGAAAATGTCTTTATATTCTCCTGAGTAAAGCCGCTGGGATGATTGCCCGTATTTACGGCGTACTGCTCTGCGGGCAGACCGAATGAATCGTATCCCATAGGGTGAAGAACATTATAGCCCTGCATCCTCTTCATTCTCGAAACTATATCCGTTGCAGTGTAGCCCTCGGGGTGTCCTGCGTGAAGACCTACTCCCGACGGATACGGGAACATATCGAGAACGTAATACTTGGGCTTTGAAAAATCCCAGACATCAGTCTTAAAGGTCTGATTTTTCTCCCAATATTCCTGCCACTTCTTTTCAACCTGTAAATGCTCGTACTTCATTTTAATGTAAATCCTTTATATCTCCGTCCTGTAGACTGTATTTTCTTTATTAGTCCTCGTAAAGCTTTTCAAGATTGTAAAACTCTCTTGCCTCACGGCTGAATATATGAACTATCACATTGCTGTAATCAAGCAATATCCAAGAGTTATTATCTCTTCCTTCTACGCTATACGGCGAAAGTCCGCGTTGCTCGGTGCGATATTCGACCTCGCCCGCAAGTGCCTTTACCTGAGTTGAGGAGTTGCCCGTACAAAGCACGAAATACTCCGCAATGACCGTCTTGTCCTCTACGTGTAATACTTTTATATCTCTCGCCTTTTTTGTGTCGAGTATCTCGGCTATAGCGTCCGCAAGTCCCCTTGCGTCTGCTCCGTCAAGCGCGGGAAGATCTTCGTTAACAATGCTTTCGTTTAAATCCATCTTTAATTTCCTTTCGTTCACAGAAATTACTTAATTAAAATACTATAATACATAATTGTAATTCAAAATACCGATTTTGTCAATACAAAATCCAAACTATACGCAATTTTAATTGAAATTTTATGTATCGATACGCTAACCGAGCTCATCGGCGCGTATCGGCTCACTTTGCCCGTCACTTTCGTATATTCTGATAAAGCCTTCATAGCTTGGGTGAGCAAAGCTTTTATTCGGGTCAATTTCGTTCTCATGCTTGCCGAAATATTCGGTCAATATCCTCTGAGTAGGTCTTGCAGACATCACGTAATACGATGCTCCGCTTTTTGGAGATACCACCGCCTCACCGGGAAGCGTAAAAAAGTACAGTCGTGAGCTGTCTACACGTATCGCCTCAAGTCCAAGTGCCACAGCGAGCGTAATTCCAACGTCGGTATCTACCGCGCGTATCACAGACGACGCTACGGTATAAGCATTTTCCGCATTGATCTCATTTTTTATCGTATCAAAAAATGCCGCGAGAAACTTTTTTTGAGCATCAAGCCTGTCAATATCTCCTCTTACATATCCCGAACGGTATCTCACGTACATTTCTGCTTGCTTCCCGTTGAGCCTCTGTCTGCCCGCAGGCAGATCAATATACAGCTTTTGCGAGGGATCACTGTACCGCAACGGTGCCTCAAGCTCAAGCTCTACCCCGCCCACCGCATCTACTATAGTACGAAATGCGTCAAGATCAAGCGTCAGATAGCCATCGATTGAAACACCGAGGGAGCCTTCCAAAAACGCCGCAAGCTCCGATCCGCCGCCAAGCGCGCCAAGTGCTCCGTTAAGCTTATTATAGCTTTTGCTTCCATATTCCGCATAGGTATCACGCGGTATCTGCATAACACTTATTGACTTGCCTGAAGGATCAAATGAAACAAGCATAATAACGTCGGTAAGCCCGGATACGCGATCCTTTCCCGCCACCAGCAGGCAATACGGATCGTCAGACCTCTTTTCGGTATTCGATGACGTATTGGCGCTGACGGGAAGCTCGTCCGAGCTTCCGACAGAGACCGTAATTACCGTTACCGCCGCAACTGCAGCTATCAGCGTTATCAAACAGATAAAAAGATATTTTTTAGACATTTTTCCTCCACATAACTAAAAAAATATGTAGAGGATATTCGATTACTTTCTAAGTCCCAATATAATAGAATTTCTCGCCTCGACGCTATCAACGCTTATCGGGCTGTTTTCCTCAACAAGCGTGTTTAGTGTAAGATCGAATGCAAGTATAAGCGTTTTGTACAAATGCTCTGTGCGATCTGTATCATTCATATTTTCGGGGCAGGCATCCCAAAAATATTTGCGAAGATAAACACAGTCGTCGAATTTACGTGACATATCGATATAATCCGCAAGAAATACTATACACTCGCAGATCGACATATCCGCACGCCCCGTGGTATGATAGCGCACGGCTGACAAAACCTCGTCATCGGCAAAATCAGGATAATTCTGCCTTATCGCATATACAGCCGTCCGTGCGTGAAGAGTTTTGTATGAAAGCCTATCAAGTGCACACGTGCTTTCGCCACAGCTCTCAAGCATTTCTATCTGCTCATCCGCACTCTTTTCCTTTGTTATATCATGCAAAAGTGCCGCTACACGCACAACGTCGGTCTTGTCAGGCGCATAAAGTGCGCTCAGGCGCGCCGCCATTCTTTCGACCTCTGCAGTATGAATAAAGCGGAAATCCGACATCGACGAGCGCACACGCTCTCGCAAGGCATTTATCTGATCCTCGGTAAATCTCACCTGTCTGCCTCCCCGACATAAAGTCGGTTATCAAGGATAAACTGCTCGACCTTGGGCGGAACCATGCCCGAAATACTTTTGCCCGCAGCCACACGCCTTCTTATTTGAGACGACGACAGCTCAATTGGCTCGGTGACGATCCGTCTGAACATAACACCGTATTTTTCATAATACTCGGTTATCTTATCGACCACCCGCTTAGTCAGTATTGCGTCGTTTTCACGGCGAACGTATACGGGATAGCAAAGCTTGAATATTTCCTCAAACCTATACCATGTATCAAAGGTCAGAACCATATCAGTGCCGCACATAAGGAAAAGTCTTGTATCCGGTCGTGAAAATTCCTTGAGCGTGTCATACGTAAAGCTACGTCCGCCACGCTTGATCTCGCAATCCGAAATAATCACTCCGTCTATTCCCTCAAACGCAAGCTCACACATACGAAGTCGGTACAATGGATCGTCAGAGAAATCTATTTGCTTATGCGGAGGAATTCCCGCGGGAATTATAAACATATAATCGAGCTTCATCTGCTCCATAAACGCCTTTGCTGACGCTATATGCCCATTGTGTATCGGCGCAAAGGTGCCGCCGTATATTCCGACGCGAAGCTGATCGCTACCGTTCATACTGTTCCCTCCTTTTTACTTATTATTCATTGTAATTGCTTTAAACGAGATCTATCTTCTTGTGATTTACAGACTCGCGGTAAAGCACTATCTTTCTGCCGATAACACCTACCACGTCAGCGTTTACCGCCTTTGCAAGCGCATCTGCCGTGTCTCTTGGCGTGTATTCCGAATTTTCAAGCACGCTCATTTTTATAAGCTCTCTTGCCTCAAGCGCATCGGATACGGTCTTGATAAGATTATCCGTAATTCCGCCCTTGCCCACCTGCACAATAGCAGGTATACCCGTCGCAAGTCCGCGCAGGTACGCTCTTTGTTTTGATGTCAGCATATTTTATTTCCTTTCAGACTAATTCTTTAAGCTTTTTCGCAAACGCTTCTATCGCTTTGCCTCTGTGCGATATGGAATTTTTCTCATCCGCGCTCATCTGCGCAAGCGTCTTGCCCTTGGGCTCATAGTAAAATATCGGATCATATCCGAATCCGCCGTCGCCGCGATATTCGTCGACTATCCTTCCCTCAACCGTTCCGCGAAACAGGTATCCGTTATCAAGGTCATCGGGAGGCACACACGCGATAGTGCACACAAACTCGGCATATCGGTCATTCTTATCCGCAAGCTCACGAAGCAAACGCTCGTTATTTGCCCTGTCGTTTCCATGCTCGCCCGCATATCTTGCCGAATATATTCCCGGTGCGCCGCCAAGTGCTCTTACGGTAAGTCCCGAATCGTCGCCAACTCCGATATAACCCGAAGCAGCGGCAGCTCTCGCCTTTATAAGTGCATTTTCTGCAAAGGTCTCGCCGTTTTCCTCTATCTCACCCTTAAATCCAATATCGTCGAGCGAGAGTATCTCGATCTCGGGTATATATTGGCGAAGCAAGGCCTGAAGCTCGCCGATCTTATGCTTGTTTTTAGATGCTAAAACTATTTTCATATCAGCCGAACAATGCCTCAACAAATTCCGTGTTATCAAACTCCTGCATATCGTCGATCTTCTCACCGACGCCGATAAACTTAACGGGAATGTCAAGCTCCTTCTTTATAGATATAACTATGCCGCCCTTCGCAGTGCCGTCAAGCTTGTTAAGTACAAGCCCCGTGATATTTGCTGCATTTCTGAATTCCTTTGCCTGAAGTATGGCATTCTGTCCCGTGGTAGCATCAAGCACAAGAAGATTTTCGCGTGCCGAATCGGGACATTCCTTGTCGATGACCCGATTTATCTTGGCAAGCTCGTTCATTAAATTCGTCTTATTGTGAAGTCTGCCCGCCGTATCGATAATAAGCACGTCTGCGTTCCTCTTCTTTGCGTAATTCAGCGCATCGTAAACAACAGCAGCGGGATCGCTTCCCTCATTCTGCTTTACAATCTCCGCCCCCGAGCGCTCGCACCATACCGCAAGCTGGTCGATCGCCGCCGCTCTGAAAGTATCAGCCGCCGCAACTACGACACGCTTGCCTTTTGAAGTCAATCGGTTGGATATTTTTCCGATGGACGTGGTCTTTCCTGCGCCGTTAACACCGATAACGAGTATGATAGACGGAGCTGTGGAAAGATCAAGCTCTTCTCCCTCTCCTATCATATCCGACAGTATCGCTTTAAGCGCGTCGATGACCTGATCCTTTTCCTTAAGCCTACCCGACTTTACGTCATCGCGCAGACGCTCCATTATCTCCTCTGTAGCGCTCACTCCGACATCGGACATTATAAGCAGCCCCTCAAGCTCCTCAAGCAGCTCCTCGTCTACCTTAACAAACGTCTTAAGCACCTCGTCTATCTGTCCGAAGATCGCATTTTTTGTTTTGGAAAGACCGACCTTCAGCTTATCCAAAAATCCCATCCCAGTCTTCTCCTTTCTTCCTTGAAATCTCGCCCACGTCAAGCTCAAGCACCTTGGAAATGCCTCGCTCGGGCATCGTAACTCCGTACAAGCGGTTTGCCGCCTCCATAGTACCTCGGCGGTGTGTTATCATAACGAACTGAGTATCTCCCGAATACCTCTTGATATACTCTGCAAATCTCGCAACATTGACCTCGTCAAGTGCCGCCTCGATCTCGTCGAGTATACAGAATGGCGTTGGATTTACCTGTAGTATCGCAAAGAACAGTGCAATAGCAATGAACGCCTGCTCTCCGCCCGAAAGCTGAACCATATTCTTGATGATCTTTCCGGGAGGCGCCGCCTTTATCTCAATACCGCTCTCAAGCACGTTGTTTGGATCTGTAAGCGAGAGCTCCGCAGAGCCTCCGCCGAACAGCTCGAAGAATACGCGATTGAAATTCTCGTTGATCTGATTAAAGGAATCTGTAAACGCCGTCTTCATCTCGCCCTCAAGCTGACCGATAACACCAATCAGCTCCTCCTTCGATTTGTTAAGATCGGTTATCTGGATCGCCATCTCATCGTAACGCTTTTTAAGCTCTACGTATTTATTAACTGCATCAAGGTCTACGTTACCAAGCACCCTCAGCTTGTTTCTGCACTCGGTCTGCTTTGCCGCCGCCTCGCCACGGGTTTCGGGCGTCAGCATAGGATAGCCGAGCATCACGGCATCCGAACGGGTCAGCTCGTGCTCATCCCAAAGCTTTGACGCAAGCTTATCCTGCTCTGCACGCAGATTGCTCAAACGGTTTTCAAATCGAGTACATTCCTTGAATATATTTTCCTTATGCGCAAGTCTTTCGCGCATCATCGCATTGACCTCATTGAGCTTGCGTTCAAACTCACTGCTGCCCTCCTCGACCTTTGCTCTATTCTCATTGAGCTCGGCAAGAGCCTGCACTCCCGCAGCGTACTCCCTACGGTTTTCTTCCTGCGACAGCTCAATATCCTTTATCCTGCTCTCAAGCTCGGTTATGCGTGCTTTCTGTAGCTGCAGCGCCTCCGCAAGCCCGTCAAGACGAGCCGCCGATTCCTCTGACATACGCTCCTCAGTCTCAATGTCCTTTTTTATCTCATTCACAAGGATTATCAAGGAAGTCATTCGCTTCTCGGCATCCTCTTTGGCTTCGATAAGCTCGTTTTTCTTGACATCCATATTGCTTCTCGCAGCACTTATCTCGCTTGCCTGTACCTCAAGCTCGCCGAGTCTTCGCTCAAGATTCTTTTTATCCTCGTCAAACTGCTCTCTTGCCCGAAGCTGAGCCTCATAGTCCTCACGAAGCCTTTCTGTAAGCGTGGTATTCGCCTCAAGCTTTGCGCTGAGCTGTTCGAGACGGTTGTTCTCCGAATCCCGCATTACCTTGACAAGCTCGATTTTTTGCTCTGCCGAATCCTTATCGTCCTCAAGCTCGGATATTTTTCTTTCTGCATCCGAAAGCGATGTGTCAAGCCCTGCTATCCTCTTTTCAAGCTCCTCCGCCTCTGCAACAAGCCGCTTTATCTCTCCCGCGCGTCCGAGTATATTTGCCGCCGTTCGCACAGAACCTCCCGTAAACGATCCGCCTACGTTTATTTGTTGACCGTCAAGCGTTACCGCCTTGACCTTATATCTGAGCGCCCTTGCCATAGCGTTTGCATTGTCAACGGTGTCAAATACAAGAGTTCTGCCAAGCAATCCCGAAAGAACGCTTGAAAATTTGCCGTCGCACTCGACAAGCTCGTCTGCTATGGCAATATATCCCGCATATCCTGCCGCCTCGCGCATCTCTGGCGTTGCACTCTGCCCTCTCATAGAGGTCAGGGGAAAGAAAGTCGTTCGTCCCGCCTCGGCACGCTTGAGAGCAAACATAGCGGATTTTGCCACGCCCTCGTCCTCAACGACAATATGCTGAAGATTGGGACCGAGTGCGGTCTCAATAGCGGTTATATATTTTTGTTCAACGTTTATAAGCTTGGAGAGCGGGCCGTATATCTTTCCGACCTTATTACCGAATTTATCGGTTATCAAGCCCTCCGAGTATTTCTTCATAACAAATCTTACCGCGCCTGAATAGCCCTCAAGCTGCTCCTCCATAGCGCGATTGGTTTCGATCCTTTGATTTACCGAATCACGACGCAGCATGAGCGCGGTCTTGTTCTCAACATCCTCATCACGTCTCGCGTAAAGCCCGTCAAGCTCGCCGTTGACCTTTTCAAGCTCCGCAAGAGCCTCTGCACTTACCGCGTCGTACTCAGCGACCGTTTTCTTTATACGCTCGCACTGCTCCTGCATCCTTGATGATGCTTCCTCATACTGTGCGATCTCTCCAAGCATTGCGCTGTTCTTATCAAGCTCGCTGCTCTGCGAGCTGTCGATAAAGGATATTCTCGCCCTTGCGTCGGCAATCTCGGCGTCAAGCGCCCTAATATCGCCAAGCGCGCGATCAATGTCAAAGCCCACTGCCTGTGCGTCTGCGGCGTATTTATTCTTTTCCTGCTCTATCTGCTCTCGCTCCCTGTTCCTTTCGTCAAGCGAAAGCTCAAGCGTCCCTATCTTCTCGCGCCGTGCCTTCTCGGACTCATGCTCAGCCTCTATCGACTTTTTAGTCGACTCGCAAGCTCCCTCTGCCGCCGCGATCATTTCCCTTGTATGCGATATATTATTTTCCGCCACCGAAAATGCGCTGTCAAGCTTATGGTTTATCTCGGTCTGCGCACGTATCTGCGACAAAAGATTTTCAGATTCCGCCTTGTTCGACTGCGATATTTCAAAAAGTCTGTCATTCTGTATTTCAAGGGCTCGGATAGAGTCGGCAACAGTATTCAGCTCAAACTCTGCCTCCTTGAATTTTTCCTCGCACGCTCCGAGATCAGCGCGGAGCCTTTCGGTGTCATAAAGCCAAAGCTGAACATCAACTCTCTTTTTCGTATCAAGCAGTTCAATAGCTTTTTTTGCCTTTTCCGCTTCCTTTTCAAGTGGAGCTACCTGAGCCTCGACCTCAAGGAATATGTCGTTGATACGTGTCATATTGTCCTCGGTCGCGGCAAGCCTTCGCTCGCACTCGCTCTTTTTATGGCGGTACTTTGCAATGCCCGACGCATCCTCAAATATGCTTCGTCTTTCATCGCTCTTGCGCGAAATAATATCTGCTATTCTACCCTGACCGATTATGGAATAACCGTCACGTCCGACGCCCGTGTTCATAAACATCTCATAAATGTCACGCAAACGCACTGCGCGTCGGTTTATGTAATATTCGCTCTCGCCGGAACGATAGTAACGGCGAGTTACCGTAACCTCGTCGTAAGGGCAGTCGAGCCTTCCTATCATACCCGAATTATCAAAAGTAACCGAGACCTCGGCATATCCCATCGGACGACGGCTGTCCGCACCTCCGAAGATTATATCCTCCATCTTGGTTCCGCGAATGCTTTTTGAGGATACCTCACCCAGCAC
>CAZSSE010000043.1:0-9997 GCA_964609165.1 uncultured Lachnospiraceae bacterium | reverse complement strand
ATATTATATGAATAGTACAAAGAAATCCAAATTGTTATTTTGAGTGTTTTTACGTCAGCTCGCTTGCGCATATGAGGCAAGCCAAAACAAATCCCGACGCCGTTTCCGTGCGCAAAATCCGATGACCAAGTCCCGTAAGCACTGCGCCGCTCTGCAGGGCTGCCTGCACCTCTTTTTGAGAAAAGCCGCCCTCGCTTCCTATCACGATAGATATGCTTTGGGGTAGCACCTCATATTGCTTCAGCACTTTCCCTAAATCAAGAGTTCCGTCGCCCTCATAGCAAAACAGACACAGCTCGCTTTCAACCGCCATTTTGATCGCATCATCAAATCCGACGGCGGCTCTTACGGGTGGAATAACGTTTCTTCCGCATTGCTTTGCCGCCTCCGCAGATATTTTTTGCCGTCTTTCATTTTTGCGATCCTCGGAATCGTTCTTTATTTTAACTACACATCTTTCGCTCTGAAATGGGATTATTTCGGATACGCCACATTCAACTGCCTTCTGTATGATAGTTTCAAGCTTGTCCCCCTTTGGAAGTGCCTGAAAAAGCCGTATACGGAGCTTCGGCTCGTTTTCCGAATGCTTAACGGACAGTATTTCCGCCACGACCTCCTTGTCATCATCAAAGGAGGCAATACGGCAGGAATACTCATTCCCCTGCATATCGCAGACCGTTATATCATCTCCTACCGCCATCCGAAGAGAACGCGCAATGTGATGCGCGTCCTCTCCTGTTATTGATACGGTATTACCCGAAGCCATTTCCTGTCTTACAAAAAATCTCGGCATATCAGTAATTGCTATTTCCCTCTTCACCTTTAAGAAGAGTGACCAAGCGGCTCGTTCCAAGTCGGCTCGCGCCAAGAGCTATAAAGTTTTCCGCATCATCGAAGCTCTTGATTCCACCGGCCGCCTTGATCTTCACGCCGGCGCCTACGTTCTCGGCAAAAAGCTTGATGTCTGCGGGCGTTGCGCCCGCGCTTGAAAATCCCGTGGAGGTCTTGATAAAATCGGCACCGGCCTCTGTAACTATCTTACACATACAGATCTTTTCATCATCGGTAAGCAAGCAGGTCTCAATAATTACCTTGAGTATCTTATTGCCGCATACCGCCTTGATGCTTTTTATCTCTTCAAGTATTCTTTCATATCTTCCGCTCTTGAGGTCTCCGATATTGATTACCATATCGATCTCATCCGCGCCGTTTTCGATCGCATCCGCGGTCTCTGCGCATTTTATCTTAGTTGTATTATACCCATTCGGAAAGCCGATAACAGTACAAACCGCAACCCTACCGTCAAGATACTCTGCCGCTTCCCTTACGTAAGACGGCGGAATACATACAGATGCCGTTCCGTATTTAACGGCGTCGTCGCATATCCCCTTTATATCATTCCACGTTGCTCCCTGAAGCAAAAGGGTGTGATCCACATATTTCATTATTTCATTTTTAGTCATTTTAAACTCTCCTTTGTTATTCATTCTGCGCAGGTGTTTACTCGTGTACGGCATATTCCCACGCATTTATCTGTCTGATCTTTTCTACTCCGCTCTCGCTGTAAGCTACCGTAATGTCATCGCCGATCTTTATCAGCATAATGCTTTCATCGGCAGCAACGCTCTGCTTATAAAGATTGCCGTCGTTTGCGGTTATATACACCACCGATTCTCCGCCACTTGTGATTATGCGTATATCCTCTACAATAAAGCTTACACTTGGCGATTCGATCGGCGGAGCGTCCTCGATGTATATATCTCCGTCCTTTTTGAGCTTTTCAACATATGCCTGCTTTGCTTCGGTTTGTGTCTCGCCCGTTGCAACGATAGTATATTTTTCTACGTTTACAAGAGCATACAGCTTTACAATTCCCGCGTCGTCCTTAAGAACCATTATATAGGTCGCCTCGCCTGCAACGTTGATAAGCGACGGGAAGGAAGCAGTATATCGCTTCTCTTGCACCTCTCCCTGTGCCGCCTCCATAGCAGAATATTCCTCAGCTCCTATTACCGAATAAAACTTATATTCGCCTGTTCTCGCATTGCTGATTATAAATCCGATATTACTTTCATCACTCGTTACAGAGGTTACGCCCGTAAAGAACCAAACATCATCATCAATAACGATGTATCCGAAATCATCTGTAGTGACCTTGCAATCCTTATTACCTATAACGCTGTTCCAAAATCCGTTTTTAAGCGTTCCGTACCAATCGTATTTCTGCGACGCAAGTGTCCCCGTAAATACATTATCAACCCATGCCGGAACCTCATCGAGAGCATACAGCTCTGACGAGCCGTCAACGGGATTAAACACGATGGCTTCATCAACGTCGAGCGCGCCAAAGAGCATGACCTTAGGTTTCATACACGAAACAATATAATAAGGATTACCCTCGTCGTCAATTTCAAAGGAGTACGATCCGAATATTTTTGTAGGATATTTCATACGGAGCGCTCTGTGAAGATCCTCACCGAAGAATGCGCTGTCAACGTATTTCATAGGCTCGGTAAACTCCACATATTTTGCGTCGGTAACGTTTACGGGATCAACCATAACGTAGCCCGGTATTCCCTTGTCTCTGTTGGAGAGCCATTTAAAGAAATCGGCATACTCAAGATTAGAAACCTTTTGAGGTGCACGCTGATAATTTATTTGCTTGTAATTATCACTTATCTCGTACTGTGAAACCACGTTTGACAACGCACCAAGCTTTCTGTCTCCAAGCTTTTGCGCTGTAGCCGTATCCATAAGCGCAATATTGCTTACAACATCGGTCTCGGGCATATCCTCCTCAAAGACCGCCTCCGATACGTCAATTATATTGGAATATGCCTCCGCGTTAAAGAACGTAGAGGATATAAGCGATCCAACCATAAGAACGACCAACGGAGCAGCCGCAAGAACTGCCACTGCTTTTACAACGCCCGCACCTTCAAATCCAAATATCTTTTTTTGAATTTTTCCGCCGTTTTTTAAGCTTGTATATCCCGCTTTTACACTAAGTAAGACATACACAACGCCAAAGCATATCGCTATAAGCGTCAGGAATATCCAAAAATCTTCACTGTACACATTTATAGCAGGAAGAGTGAAATAAAAATACAGCCCTGCCGCTATAAGCGTAACAACCGCCGAGATCAAAGCTCGGGTACTCTTTTTTTGCATAATTACCTCCAAAAATAATATTAAAATTCACTGCTGTGAAAAATCAAAAACACATTTATCGCCGTATATTTTCAGCGCACCGTCAAAGCTTTTTCCTGTCCGTGTGGAAACAAAGCCCTTTATTACGGAGGTTTTTCCGCTCTCAAGCATCAAAGCAACATTGCGCTTTGAGATAGCTCTTCCGCAAATATATGCGCCTACCCGAAATTTACACCCGTTTTTATAATTACTGCATCCGTATCCGAATTTATCACGCTTCACCTCGGACGCGCAAACAGGACATTTTCCAACAACATCTCCAAAAAAGCCCGTATCGGTATCATCTTCTATCGGAAGCTCGGGAGTCGGTTCAAAATACCGCGAGATCTCGCTAACCGCAAGTGCAACCGTATCATCCACTCCGCTCTCGCCTCTGAATACACGCTTGAGTGCTTTACCCATTTCCGACGTTTTGAATTTATCCATATTTATATTCATGCGCTCAAGGCTCTCGACAAGATATATTCCGTCGGGCAGTATAGTATATACGTCCTTTTTGAGCTGAATGTATCCGCTCTTTCTTGCGTTATCTATTATCCCCGTTCGAGTTGCCTCTGTTCCAAGCTCAACGCCCTCGAGCATTGCTCTGTATTCATCGGCATCGTCAACTCCGACAGTATCCTCAGCCATCGCCTTTTCCTCACGGAATGGATTTTTAAGATAGTTATTGAGCGTTTCTATAGTATAATGCTTTGGCGGTGACGTTTCCTTTTCTGTGGGAATAAAGTTGATATTTACTCTATCACCCTGTTTGAGATCGGGCAGAATTTTGTCCTTCTGAGATGTATCATCGTATTTTATCCAGCCCTTCTCCTTTATAGTCATTCCCTTCAGGGCAAAGGTCTCAAGATCTCCCACCTCTACTGCTATCTCAACTCTTTCGGCAACACATTCCTCGGAGCAAAATACCGCTATAAAGCGTCGGAATATCGTTGAATATACCTTCATCTCGGCTTCGCTCAGCTTATTCTTGTCGGGTATCCTATAGGTCGGTGTTATTGCCGAATGTGACTCTATTTTAGAATCGTCAAATATCGTCCTTTTATCCTTGAACTCTACGGGATAGCCAAGCCTTGCGCATCCCTCAAGCACCTTTTTTATCTTGCTTTTTTCGGCAGTGGCAAGATACTCCGAGTTGGTTCTCGGATAAGTAAGATAGCCCGCCTCATAAAGCCTTTGCACTATCTCAAGGCTCTCTGCCATTGACATTTTATACCGTTTTCCGAGCGCGCTCTGTAGCTTTGAAAGCGAATAAAGCTTACCCGGAGAAAGTGTATCCTTTTTCCTTTTTACCGAAGCTACCACAGCATCACACGCATTGTATTCGTTGCATTTGGACTGCGCCTTGGCGTACTCGTTTCCTCCGAATTTCAGCTTGCTTGAAAGCTCTACTGTCTCGCCGTTGGTTTCTTCCTTACTCGCAATCGAATAATATTTTTCCGGCTTGAAATTCTTTATTGCCATATCACGCTCATATATAGCGCGAACTATTGGGACTATCACTCTGCCAACGCGCAGTAAAGTTCCCGTTCTGAGCGTGGCAAGGCGCGTTAAATTTACGCCGTAAAGCCAATCTATATAAGTTCTGGCATAGCCCTCGTTTGCAAGATCATCGTACTCACTCTCTTCCTTCATCTCGGCAAATGCCGCACGCACGGTCTCCGGTGTCTGATCGGGCAGCCAAAGCCTCTTTTGGGGCTTTGGCGAATGAAGTGCCTGACTTACGCAGGTTCTGACTATTATCTCTCCCTCGCGATCTGCGTCTCCCGCATTAACTATAAGCTCCACGTCATCGCGATTGCAAAGATATTCGATCGTTTTAAACTGCTTGACAACACCATCGTCTGCCGATTTTCCGCCGTCGCCTTTGCGAAGCTCGTATGTAAACTCACGCGGAAAGCACGGAAGATTTTTCATAGTCCACCGCCGCTCGCCCTCGGGTCTTGGATTGTAGTGCTCAATATCCGCAAGTGAGAACAGATGACCGAACGCCCAACTGATTATACAGTCCTCTCCCTCTAAGTATCCGTCCCGTCTTTTAAATTCTCCGAGTCCTGTCGCGATGTTGCGTCCAAGACTTGGCTTTTCTGCTATTATCAATATCATACCGAATTATTCCCATTCCATATCTGCCATAATCTTATATCCGCGTGACCGCACTGTAAATATCAAGCGTTTTCCGTCTTCAGACTCCAGCTTTTTACGCAATCGACAGATATAAACGTCGGCAATATTTCCCTTCTGCGCGCCGAGCAAGGAATTCAGCTCCTCCCGGCTGACAGGCTCTCCGCAGGATTTACACAGGCGTTGGAGCACCGTCATCTCACAATCCGATAGCTGTATATACCGATCAGAATATCTTACCGTATTTTCACGGTTGTCACGAAGGTATATTTTATCAACAGAAGCCGCTTCACGGGCAGTGCTAACTGTCATACCGTCGCCATACAACACACGCGCATAAAAATCGTTCAGCTCTCTTATCGGTATCGGCAGCGATATTTCCGTTATCTCGTTTGCCAAAAAAAGATCTCCTTGAGGATACGCACCACCCTCAAGCAATAAAACCCTTTGTGGCAAGACAACAGGAAGTGAACGTATTCCCTCGGGATCGATCACACAAGCATCGAACAAGTAAAGATCAGAGACGCATCGGTCAAACACACTGACGTCAAATCCAAAGCTTATCGCTTCAAGCTCAAGAAAGCGTATGATCTCCTTGCGCTTCGATATTATTGCCAATCTGATCTTAGCCATTCTACGCATCGCTTTCTAACCGTCCTGCTCTGAAAGCAAGCGGTAGAGTATTTCCTTTACCTTATCCGACGACTCGGCGCACATTATCTCGTTGCGCGCCGCCGCACTTCCGCGCATACCGTTTACGTACCACACCATATGCTTTTTGCCCTCGGCAAATCCCGCACGCTCTCCGCGCTCACGGATCATAGTGGAAAGCTGCCGGAGCGCAAGCTCTATTTTTTCTTCATATGTCGGTGCCTTGTACTCCGCTCCGTCGAACGCCGCACTTATTTCATCAAAAAGCCAAGGGTTTCCCATAGCTCCCCTGCCTATCATTATGCCGTCACACTGCGTGTATTCGAGCATACGCACGGCATCATCCACGGTATATACGTCGCCGTTGCCTATCACGGGCACCGAAACCGCGCTCTTTACCTTCGCTATGACATCAAGATCTATGCCCGGAGAATAAAACTGATTTCGTGTTCGGGCATGCACACAAACAGCACTGATGCCGGCGTCCTCAAGTATTTTTGCAATTTCTACGGCATTGACGGATTTCTCATCCCACCCCGCGCGTATTTTCGCGGTAACAGGCAGCTTTACCGAATTGCATACCGCCTTAGCTATACGCCCCACAAGTGCGGGTTCCTTCATTAGCGCGCTTCCCTCGCCGTTCGAGGTTATTTTCTTGACGGGACATCCCATATTTATATCTATTGCCGTGGGCAGAACTGTAGATCTGCATCCGCGGTATTCACAGCTCTCAAGCATAGCCGCCGCTTGCGCCATAAACTCTGGCTCGTGTCCAAATATCTGCATCGCCATAGGCAGATCTTCGGCAAATACCGCCGCGAGTGCCGCCGTGTGCGAAGGTGCTGTGTCCTTGCGCTTGGCACGTTGCTCGTAGCAAAGTGCCTTGGCAGACACCATTTCGCTGACAGTATATTCGGCGCCGTGTGCCAGACATATTCGTCTGAAGGTCATATCCGTAACGCCTGCCATAGGAGCCAGCATCAGCCCGTGCTTAAAGGAAATATTTCCTAATTTAAAGCTCATCGCTCTCCTCTGATTGTAAAATTGTTGTTATATTTTTACGCATTTTAGCGTCGATTTCAAGTTAATTAAGAATTTTTATGAGGTCTTGGGTAACAATATGTATTATTTTGACATTTTCTGTCGAGTAATAATAATTGACATTTTATACCATTTATGTTAATATATAATCAAATAATAAATCCGCACAAAAGGAACGTCAAAATGAAAAAAAGATTTCAAAAAATCAAGGATACAATAAAAAACACGATCAATAATATTGCGCAAAGTGCCAAATCGCGCGAGCGTCTTGCCGTTTTGATATGTATTCCAATAACGCTTACCTCTGTAGCTCTCTGCGCCATACTGCTGTATAACAGCGGCAAAAGCAAAAACACTGAGCCGCAAGCCACGGACGGTCAAGAATATTTTAAAGATATATTCGAGCTCGGTGGAGCTTCGAATACGGTAAACACGAATTGCCTTGAATATCAAAGTCTCGGTAACGGTACCTGCCTTGTTATGGGAATTGGTACCTGCCGTGACAGTGAGCTTATCATTCCCGAGGAAAATTCGCTCGGCGAGCGGATCATCGGTATAGGAAACCGAGCGTTTGAGGGGTGCGCCTCGCTTGTATCGGTGAGTATTCCAGAGGGTGTAACCAATATAGGCAGCGGCGTGTTCAAGGGCTGTTCATCGCTTGTAATGATAACGGTAGACACGGGAAATCAAAAATATTCCTCTGCCGGTGGAACGCTGTATTCAAAGGATAAAACACGCCTTATATGCTGTCCTGCGGCGCGGATAGGAAGCAGCTATCTGCTCAATCCCAACGTCAGAATAATAGACGATTATGCCTTTGACGGCGTGAAAAACATAGTTAAGGTGCTATACGAGAAAAGCACCTCGGATTTTGAAAAAATCAACATCGGAACGGGAAACGAGGCATTTCGCGAGCTTCCGATAACCTGCAACTATTCTCCGTCCAAATAACAGCGTTTACGGATACGGTCGGCTTGCGACCGTATCCGTTATTTTCAGAGCTTCTTCTGCGTTCTGTTTACGATTATCTCCGCCGCGGTCTCAAGATAGTCGTTATCCATCATCTCTATCCAGCCCTTATCGACAAGAGCCGTAAGCTTGGGATCCATAGGAATTCGTGCTAAAAGATCGTATCCGAACTTCTCCGCTACCTCGTCGATGTGGCTTTCGCCAAACACCTTGATCTCCTTACCGCAGTCAGGGCACTTAACGTAGCTCATATTCTCAACGATTCCGTAT
This sequence comes from uncultured Lachnospiraceae bacterium, assembly GCA_964609165.1. Taxonomy (GTDB): domain Bacteria; phylum Bacillota; class Clostridia; order Oscillospirales; family CAG-272; genus HGM12713. Next base: position 1,732 of record CAZSSE010000043.1, on the reverse strand, counting down.
ACGGGAACGTCCATCATCTCCGCCATATTAGCCGCCTTGGCAACGATCATTGAAACGAGCTCCTGCGGACTGCTTACAACAACGATACCGTCAATCGGTATGGACTGGAACACAGTCAGCGGAACGTCACCCGTTCCGGGAGGGCAGTCGATAAACATATAATCGATATTGTTCCAGATAGTGTCTGTCCAGAACTGCTTGACCGCACCGGCAATGACCGGACCGCGCCATACGACAGGCTTGGTCTCATCGTCAAGCATAAGATTTACAGACATAATATCAATTCCCGAGGTGGTCGTGGGAGGGATCATTCCGTTGTCATCGCCGTCAACGCCTGCCTTTACACCGAAAGCCTTCGGAATAGACGGACCTGTAATATCTGCATCGAGTATTGCGCATTTATAGCCCAGACGCTGCATATTTACTGCGAGCATAGAGGTAACAAGTGACTTACCGACGCCGCCCTTGCCGCTAACTACCGCGATTATATGCTTTACGCTGCTGAGCGCATGAGGCTGCTCCTTAAGGCTCTGCTTTTCCTTGGACGAGCAGCCTGCGGAGCAGGTAGAACAGTTATGAGTACATTCTTCTGCCATTTTAGTTTCTCCTTTTCTTTGGTACATATATTTATACAGATGTTATTATACACTAAATTTGCAATATTTTCAAGGGCTTTGAGACAAATATAATATTTTTTGACATAAATACGCTATAAAAATCTTCCAATATTACTTCTCATAATAGAAAAGCCTTGTTTTTATTTTAGTATACCGAAGTAATATTGTCGATCCGTTTAAAAATTCAGATATTTTTGCTGATAGGTACTTGAAAAAATTCAAGTTTTGAGTTATACTATTAAAGATTAGAATTATATTTTATGGAGGTCATTTATGGCACAGGCATTGACAAAGCTCTCTAACTTTAAAGGCATTGACGGTCCCGTCCTCACAATAGTTATGGACGGTGTAGGTCTTGCTCCCGACACGATCTCAAACGCGGTTGCGGGTGCATATACTCCTACACTTGATATGCTTATGAAAAACTATCCTATGGTTTCGCTCAAGGCTCACGGAACAGCAGTAGGTCTTCCCTCTGACGACGATATGGGTAACTCCGAGGTCGGTCACAACGCGCTTGGTGCAGGTCAGGTATTTGCCCAAGGCGCAAAGCTCGTTTCCAATTCCATCGAGTCCGGCAAGATGTTCACGTCTGACACATGGCAGGCTATCGTTTCCAACGTAAAGGCATCAGGCTCGGTTCTTCACTTTCTCGGTCTTTTCTCCGACGGTAACGTCCACTCTCATATCGATCACCTCAAGGCTATGATCGTAAGAGCTAAGGAAGAATCTATTGCAAAGGTTCGTATTCATATTCTCATAGACGGTCGCGACGTTGGCGAGACAAGCGCTCTTGATTATATTCTTCCCTTCGAGGATTTCCTTTCAAAGCTTCGCTCGCCTGATTTTGACATCAAGATCGCATCCGGCGGCGGCAGAATGAAGATCACTATGGACAGATACGAGGCTGATTGGTCCATGGTAGAGCGCGGATGGCAGACTCATGTTCTCGGTGAGGGCAGACAGTTCGCATCTGCCGCAGAGGCTGTTGAGACCTATCGCACAGAGCTTGGCGTTATCGACCAGGATCTTCCTCCTTTCGTTATCGCAGAGAACGGCGCTCCCGTAGGCACGATAAACGACGGTGACAGCGTTATATTCTATAACTTCAGAGG
>CAZSSE010000042.1:0-10215 GCA_964609165.1 uncultured Lachnospiraceae bacterium | reverse complement strand
CCATAGGAATAAGCAGTAATCCAGATGCGAAAATACTGAACAAGGTGGATATTCCAATATTTACTGACACAGGTGCCGAGGTTCTTACGGGATCTACTCGTCTTAAAGCAGGAACGGCGCAGAAAATAGTACTAAACGCCCTTACCACCTGCGCTATGGCAAAAACGGGCAAGGTGTATGAGAATATGATGATTAACCTTTCTCCGTCAAACGAAAAGCTGAAAAGGCGCGTTATTCGTATCGTTACCGAAATTCTTTCCTGCGATGAAGCAGAAGCAATAAGGAGACTTGAGGAAAACGAATGGAATATCAGAAAAGCCGTCACGGCAGATATGGAGAAAATATAATGCTTAAAAGTAAAATCGAAGTAAAAAACGGTGCTCCCTGTTTATACGTTGACGGTCGACCTATGACGGCTATGGCATATACGACGTATTTTCCCGAAAGAAACTGTTATCAGGATTTTATAGACGCAGGATACCGGATTTTCTTTATGAACGTATCATTTACAAACCTGCCTATAAATCCGGATACAGAATTTACCCCATTTCACGTTGGAGCTTTTGAGAATCCAAATAATCCCGACTATTCGGAATTTGAGGAATATATTCACGAGATCCTGCGCAGCTGTCCCGATGCGATCATCTTTCCGAGAATCTATGTAAGCATGCCGAAATGGTGGATCGAAGCGCATCCTGACGACGTATATCTTACCGATAAGGGCGCGTTTCGCGAGGTGATGTTTTCCGAGGCTTTCAGAAATGACGGAGCTGAAATGCTCATCAGGCTTGTACGCCATATCAAAAGCTCGGATTACGCACATCGTGTAGGCGGCTGGATGCTCTGCGGAGGCAGTACGCAAGAATGGATATACCGCAATTATGCCGGAGATCTTAGTAATGCCGCGCAGGAGCCGTACAGACGCTGGGTAAAGGAGATCTACGGTATCGATAACGCCGTATTGCCGAGCATAGAGGAATATAAATATATCGGAAAAGCTTCTCAAGAATCTAAAAACGCCAAAAGATACTCGACATTCTGCAATCTTGAGATGGCAAAGTCGCTCGATATTTTTGCAGAGGTAATAAAAAAGGAAACCAACTTTGAGCAAGTGGTCGGTGCATTTTATGGCTACACCTTTGAAGGAGCAAACCCTTTGTTTGGCACATATGGATTACGAGCTCTTATCGACTCACCTAATTTGGATTTCTTTTCGTCTCCAAATGCATATACAAATGACAGAGCTTTTGGAATGGACTGGGCAGATATGATGCCTGTAGATTCATTGAAAAACCACGGAAAGCTTTGCTTTATTGAATGTGATATTAGAACCTATCTTACCACAAGCATTCAAGAAGCACGCCCGGGTGAATATCCAGACAATATCTACCGTACTGATAACGGTGCATCGCTTTGGGCAGGGCCACCCACAATAGAGCTTTCCAGAGAGGCTTTGCGCAAATCATTCGCCCACCAGATAACGAAGGCATCGGCAATATGGTGGTTCGATATGTGGGGCGGCTGGTACAGCGATCCGCTTCTTATGAAGGAGCTCAGCGAAATGAAAAAGATATATGATGACGATCTTTTCACGAATAAATCCAGCGTTATTTCTCCGCAAGTAGTATTTTTTGCCGATGAACAGAGCTATGCAAATATGCTGACAGGCTCTCCGCAAATATGTTTGATCAATGCTACACGCACAGCTATGGGAAAAACGGGAGTTCCTTATGATTCCTGTATGGTAGATGATGCAGAGCTCAGCGAAATGAAAAAGATATATGATGACGATCTTTTCACGAATAAATCCAGCGTTATTTCTCCGCAAGTAGTATTTTTTGCCGATGAACAGAGCTATGCAAATATGCTGACAGGCTCTCCGCAAATATGTTTGATCAATGCTACACGCACAGCTATGGGAAAAACGGGAGTTCCTTATGATTCCTGTATGGTAGATGATGCAGAGCTTGTTTTACATAACTACAAGGCTGCTGTTTTTCCGTTTTCTCTGCCCTCCGAAGCAGGAAAACGTGCCATGGAGCTTTGCGAGAAAATGGGTATTCCCTATTTAAGCGCAACGGCAGAGCATTATGAGCTTACAGTCGATGAAATACGTGAATTTTACAAAGCGAACGAAATACACTTCTATACTGACAAAAAGGACGTTGTCTACGTAGGCAACGGCTATATCGGTCTTCATTCCGCAGTTGGTGAAGCGAAGTGCTTGCATTTGCCTCGCACCTGTACCGTATCACCGATATTCGGAGCTGAAATTTCAACACAAACCACCAACTGCATTGAATTTGTACTTAAGGAAAACGCAACTGCGCTTTTCTCTGTTTCTCAATGATTGTACATTATAATAAATTATCTCATTAAAGTTAAAGATGTGGAAACATTATTGAGAATATGTAAAACAAATATATGATCCGATAAATAAAATAACGGCTTGCAAAGCCGTTATTTTATCATTTGCCAAAGCATATATGCTCCCTCAAGGAACAACAAATGAGTTGGATAAAAAACGTAGAAGAAATACTTCATTTTTCGTCTGCCACGTTGTCCTGAATAAAGCAACAGGAGAGGGATCGCAAGCAAAGCGTACAGTCTTACTCCGCCGTAAACCGCATAGAGACCCAAAAGTCCTACTGCCAGCCCACAGATGCTGAATTCTATGCGATCAACCGCTTCAAAAAACTTAACAGAAGCGTCTTTCGACTTGTGCGGAAGGCTTGCAAGCACAGGTGTAATGGCACCTACAAAGCCATAGTCTATCCGGAATATCCTATTGAGCACGTATGATCCAATCACAGATACCGCAAGCATACCTCCAAGCAGTATTTTTCGAGGCAGCTTTGATTTTTTGTCAAAGCAAGTATCTTTAAAAGACTGCAAGGCATAGATCATAATTATTGACAGCGAGAAGGTTATAAATATCGACATATATACGACTTTGATATACACGTAAAATGCAACGACATAAACAACTCCCATACAAAACACGGTCAGAAAATAGCGAAGCTTGTTTTTCGTGTATCTGCATCCCTCGGCGATCATAAAAGCAAATATCGGAAAAGCAATACGACCAATTATCCTCAGTATTTCAACATCGGGAAAAAAGATTACCCCGAGATGATCGATAAACATAGAGATCGCAGCTATTATCTTCAACGCATTTCCGCTAAGAAAGCATATCTTGCTTCTTGTGCCATCCATCAGATCACCTCCGTGCTTAAATCTTCGCAGATATTATACATTATGTTTTTACTTTTTGCAATATGAAAATAAAAATATGAAGAAAAAATAAAAAACTCTATTGCAAAAACAAAAATTGTGTGATATAATTATTGCGTTGATTGTAAAAGCTATGATGAAGTTGGCTTTGTCTTTATTCACTTGCCTCAGAGAAAACCGTCCTCGGCTGTAAGCGGTTGCAAGCAAGGATATTCGCCTTTCGCTTCGGAGTTCTATCCGTGAAGACCTTGTGGTTGCGTAGCGGTGTGCGGATCGTCTCCGTTATAAGACGAGAGCGTCTGCCTTGTGCAGGAATTTAGGTGGTACCGCGGTATTTTTTCCGTCCTATTTTTGTAGGACGGTTTTTTATTTGTTTTTTATTTTTTGATATATAACGAAAGGACAGGAAATGAAAGAAAAGCTTAATCAGATCAGAGAAGCAGCTCTTTCTGCCATAGCGGCAGATAACGCTGACATTGAACAGATAAGAATTCAGTATCTGGGTAAAAAGGGTGAGCTTACCTCCGTGCTTCGCGGAATGGGTGCGCTCTCAAGTGAAGAAAGACCTATCGTAGGTCAGATTGCCAACGAGGTTCGCGCAGAGGTAGAAGCAGCACTTACCGCTAAGGCGCAGGCTCTCAAGGAATTGGCACTTGAGCAACAGTTAAGAAGCGAAAAAATCGACGTAACTATGCCCTCCTCTGCTTTAGCTGTAGGACATATTCATCCGCTCACGCAAATTCAGAGAAGGATAGAGGAGATCTTTATAGGAATGGGCTTCTCCATTGCAGAGGGACCGGAGGTAGAGTTTGACTACTACAATTTTCAAGCTCTTAACATTCCCGAAAATCACCCTGCAAGAGATACTCAGGATACCTTCTATATTACTGACAACATTCTTCTCCGTTCTCAGACCTCGCCCGTTCAGGTCAGAACTATGGAAAAGCAAAAGCCACCGATCAGAGTAATTTCTCCGGGGCGTGTTTTCCGTTCCGATGCAGTAGATGCTACGCACTCTCCCCTTTTCCATCAGGTAGAGGGACTTGTAGTTGACAAGGGCATCACTATGGGCGATCTCAAGGGTATGCTTGAGACATTTGCAAAGACGCTCTTTGGCGACGATACACGTCTTCGCTTCCGTCCCCACCACTTCCCGTTCACCGAGCCGTCGGCAGAGGTTGACGTTTCATGCTTTGTATGCGGCGGCAAGGGTTGCAGAGTCTGCAAAAACGAGGGTTGGATAGAGATTCTCGGTGCCGGAATGGTACATCCCTTCGTGCTTGAAAATTGCGGCATAGATCCTAAGGAATACAGCGGATTTGCATTCGGCATGGGTGTTGAGCGTATAGCGATGAAGCACTACGGTATTGACGATATGAGATTGCTCTACGAAAACGACACACGTTTCCTCGAACAGTTCTGATTGATACGGAGGTACAAAAATGAATTTATCTAAAAATTGGCTGTCGGATTTCGTTGACGTTTCCGACATTGACGTAAAGGATTATTGCGACAGAATGACCGATACCGGTTCTAAGGTAGAGGGCTATGAAATACTTGGTAAGGATATTGAAAACGTAGTAGTTGCACGCATACTTTCCATAGCACCTCATGAGAACAGCGACCATCTTCAGATCTGTCAGGTGGACATCGGCGGCAAGGTCGAGCAGATAGTTACCGGTGCGCAGAATATATTCGAGGGTGCTATTGTCCCCGCAGCTATACCTGTTGCAAAGCTCCCCGGCGATATTGTTATCAAGCCCGGTAAGCTTCGCGGCGTTGAGTCAAACGGTATGCTGTGCTCTATGGGTGAGCTTGGACTTACCGAACACGATATGCCCGGCAAGGAGGCAAACGGTATCCTTATTCTTGACGAGAGCTATGCAGACAAGCTCGGAATGGACATAAAAGAAGCGCTTATGCTGAACGATACGGTGGTTGAGTTTGAGATAACCTCTAACCGTCCCGACTGTCTCTCTGTTATCGGACTTGCACGTGAGACCGCAGTTTCCTTTGAAAAGCCCTTCTCTCTCCATACTCCCGAAGTAAAATGCACTAATGACGGCGATAATATCGAAAACTATCTTTCCGTTTCGATCTCTGCTCCCGATCTGTGCTCAAGATATATGGCAAGAGTTGTAAAGAACGTAAAAATCGCACCATCTCCGCTCTGGCTTCGTATGAGACTTCGCGCAAGTGGTGTACGTCCTATAAATAACATCGTTGATATTACTAACTACGTAATGCTTGAGTACGGTCAGCCTATGCACGCATTTGATTACAGCTGCCTGACCGGATCCTCAATAGAGGTTCGCAGAGCACACGACGGTGAGTGCTTTAAATCACTTGACGATCAAGATCACACTCTTGACTCCTCTATGCTCGTTATCGCTGACAGCGAACGCGCAGTCGCTCTCGCAGGTGTTATGGGCGGCGCTAACAGTGAGATCAGTGATGACACTACAACGGTAGTATTTGAATCTGCTTGCTTTCTCGGAACCTCTGTTCGCGTTACCGCAAAGAAAAACGGTATGAGAACAGAAAGCTCGGCAAGGTTTGAAAAGGGGCTTGATCCCGAAAACTGCTTTGGCGGACTTGAAAGAGCCTGCGAGCTTGTAGAGCTTCTCGGCGCAGGTGAGGTCGTAAACGATATAATCGACGTTTATCCCGGTAAGACCGATCCCATAGTGCTCGATCTTAACGCAGACGTTATCAATAAATTTCTTGGAATCAATATCTCCGAGGACGAAATGAAGAAGATCCTTACTACGCTTGAATTTAAGGTATCCGGAGACAAGATCACTCCCCCCTCGTTCCGTGCCGACATCGGTTGTATGAACGACGTTGCGGAGGAGATCGCAAGAATTTACGGATATAACAGGATCGAATCAAGTCTTATCAAGGGCGAAACCACTCAAGGCGGATATACCGCAAAGCAAAAGTTTGAAATAGACGTTGAAAAGGCTATGTGCGGAATGGGCATCAATCAGATACAAACATTCTCTTTCATCAGCCCTAAATACTACGACAAGATACGTCTTGCAGATAACAGTGAGCTTCGCAAATCGGTGGTTATTTCCAACCCTCTCGGCGAGGACACAAGCGTTATGAGAACGGTTGCGCTTCCATCTATTATGGAGGTCATAGCGCGCAACTATAACTTTAACAACGAAAACGTAAGACTTTTTGAGATAGCTACCGTTTATATCCCCACGGGCGAAAATACACTTCCGAATGAAAACAAGGTACTTTGCGCTGCAATGTACGGAGGCTGTGATTTTTACTCAATGAAGGGCGTTTGTGAAAATATTCTTAAGCTTGCCGATGTAAAAAATGCCGTAATCCGCTCGGCTGACAACAATCCCACGTATCATCCCGGAAGGTATGCGGAGATCGTTGTAGGTGATAGGGTGATAGGTGTTCTCGGACAGATCCATCCTCTCACTGCAAATAACTACGGCGTTTCTACTCCCGTTTATGCGTGCGAGCTCGATTTTGATGCGATATTCGATATGATGAATCCAAGCAAGCTCTACACACCTCTGCCTAAATTCCCTGCTACTACACGAGACTTCTCCTTTGTTTGCGACGAGATACTTGAAGTCGGAACTATTAAGAACGAAATGGCAAAGGCGGGTGGAAAGCTTGTTGAGGGTATTGAACTCTTCGACATTTACCGCGGACCTCAGGTCGGCGAAAATAAAAAGTCGGTATCTCTCCGCGTAACGCTTCGCGCTTCCGACAGAACCCTTACCGTTGAAGAGGCTGAAAAGGTGTCCGCTAAGATACTCAAGGGTATTGAACACAATCTCGGCATCACGCTCCGCACATAAGGTGAAATATGGAAAAGCAAAAGCTTGATCGTATAAACGAGCTGGCAAAGAAGAAAAAAGAAGGCACGCTGACCGAGGAAGAGGCAATTGAGCGCAAAGCTCTTCACGATGAGTATATCCGTGAATTTCGCCTTTCATTTGGCGCAATGCTTGATAATACCGTTATCGAATATCCTGACGGCTCAAGAAAACAATTAAAGAAAGATGACAAATAGCCAAACACCGCCAAAGAAAATTTGGCGGTGTTTTTACGTTGTGCGCTGTCGTATTCTGTTCAATGGGAAATAATACGATGACTGTATAAAAGCCTCATCACTCTTACGAAGTATTCCGAAGTAAATATTTGATATGTCGGATATATCCGAGCTAAAGCATTTGAAAGCTATTTTATCCACATCTGACACTTCTGTAGGATCTACGCAAATGCAAATTGGCGAAAATATCTTCCGAGAGTGCAAAAGTTCAAGAAGCTCAAGTCCGTCATCAACATTGTCTTTCACTTTTATGTAGATGTCAAGATTTCTTTTCGCAAGTACCTTACAAAGAACCCACGCAACCAAAAGAGCTATATCTTCCTGCGAAAAATCACCCTTTTGTACTCTTTGATATGCAACATCCGCATGATACGGATCCGGACGGACATAGGCGCATGACGAAACGTCGACAAAGGCAGCAGATTGATCGCAGCATGCAAACCCGTCAATAAATTGCTCAAGGTCTTTGCCCTTAGAAGATAAAATACAATTTACAACGTCAACAGAATTGTCTAAATCCAAATCAGAAACGGTATAATTTATATTATTTACGTCAGCCTCAAAAGTAGCTGAAGGATCACTTCTATCTCCTGTACAAAGAGCTCTCCAAATCCGCTTCTGTGCTTCCCTATCCAATGAAATATCAAAAGATATTGTAAGATCAAGCTCTGTATTTAACACCTGTAAAAAGCCCTTGCCAAGTAAATTATTTTTGAGCAAATATAAATTTTCACATATCAAAGAAAATCGCTCAAAAAGCGATAGATCCTCTATTGCAGTATTGCTTTTCAAAGGCAAAAGAGCCATAACACGCAGACTCTCTTTGCTATCCAAAAGCTCCGTTATTCTCGTCATGGCTCTCTCCCTTACTACTGTAATACTATTATAATGCTATTATAATTCAGGATTTGGAAAAGCAAAAATTTCTATAGCTCCGCTCTTCACTCGCTCAATAAAATCATTTTCATCTTCAATAGGAGTCTCGGTCTCTATACCCGCAAGTCTTGCGTGCTTTGCGCCTACGTGATTGTCACTTCCGGCAAAGTAAAGAAGCCCGTAATTATCGGCGTATTGACGCGCAAGATCATTTTCAAAGTCCGGACGCGAAGAATTGATCACTTCAACGCCGTGAACACTTCTCGGGAAAAGTCGAATATGATCTATATGTCCGGATTCACGGAACGGATGCGCCTGTATTACAAGCGCGCCTTCCTCCATAATGAAAGCAAGCTCTTGTTTTTTTGACATTTGCATTATCTCGGGATGAGCAAGATACCACTCCTTGTCAAATCCATATATTAAAAAGTCTGTTCCTGCATATGATATTTCAACTCCGAGAAAAACCTTTATTCCTATCTCACCAGATAGTGCTAATGCCTGTTCATAATCCGAAAAATAAAATTCTATTCTCTCCTCATATGGAATATTCCAATCAATATTGATATTACCGTCAAGGAAATGATTGGTCAAAAATATTCCATCATAACCAAGAGATTTATAAAATTCCAAAACCTCTTTAACATTTGCTCTTGCGCACTTACTTACAGGTGCTGTGTGCAAATGCGTTTCATATCTGTACATTCTTCCACCCTCTTTTTTAGTCATTACTATATTTTTTTAAGTATCACTGCGGCATATGGCTCAAGCATACCTTCTTCAAAATCACCGCTGAGCACCTCGTAAGCAAACGGCAGATCGAGAGACTTCTTCTCATTACTGAAATTCATAACAAAAACGTACTCGCTATCTTCGGAATATCGGAACATAACGCTTACATTCTCCGGAGAAACAACCACCTTATCCGCACTGATAACACCTGATAAAAGCTTGTCATAAAGCGCGATATATCCGTTTTGCTCAAGATCGGTAGCAAGATAGTATGACTTTCCCTTGCCGTAATTATTCACTGTAAGAGCAGGCATTCCCGCGTAAAAATCCTGCTCGTAGGTAGCTATGATCTCTGCACTCTCATTATATGCAAGCTCGCAATATCTTGCGGAGCTGTAGGAGCTGCCGAACATTTTAACCGAGTTGCTCTGTCCGTCGTACAAAGAATCGGTCTCCTCTGTCTTAACTCCAAGCAAACGTCTTAACGGATAACATTCGCTATCGAAGAAGCTAAGTCCATATTCGTCAACAACGCCCGAGGCAAAGGTAGATATAAATGTTCCGCCGTTTTCAACAAAGCTGTATATCTTATCCTTAAGCTCCTTCTTAAGCATGAAGAGCATAGGAGCTATAATTACCTTGTAGCTTGAAAAATCATCGTTTTCAAACACAAAATCGCACCCCATATTAAGCTGCCAGAGAGCACCGTAATTTTTGTGCAATATATCAAAAAAGCCCTTTGCATAATCCTTGTTTCTGTAAGCCTGAGCAATTCTTAAGGACCAAGCATTGTCATAGTCAAAGAGTATGGCAACCTCGTTTTTCGTTAGCGAGCCCGAAACGCCGCTTATCGCCTTCAGTGCCTTACCCGCTTCGGCAACATCTCTGAAAACTCTTGTATCAGAGGAATTATCGTGTCCGATAACCGCTCCGTGGAACTGCTCGGACTGTCCGCGGCTCTTACGCCATTGAAAATACTGAACTGTATCGCTTCCGTGAGCAACAGCCTGTATAGATGAAAGCATATGCATATGCGGACGGCGAAGCTTGGAAACTGCTTGCCAATTCGTTGCAGACGGCGAGGATTCCATCATCATAAACGGTCTGTCCTTCTTCATAGAATTGAAAAGCGAGTGGAACATCGCGGTATTAACAGCTGCATTAAACTCATTCTCATTCGAGTGCCACTCGGGGTAATTATCCCATGATACCACATCAAGCTTATCGGCAAGCTTAGGATAATCTATCTCCCAAAACCCCATAAAGTTGGTATTAACGGGTATATC
>CAZSSE010000041.1:0-10632 GCA_964609165.1 uncultured Lachnospiraceae bacterium | reverse complement strand
TCCGCCTGCAAATACGCAAAGTTGACGCACAGTTGAAGATTTGTTATCGGCGTCGGTAAAAACCCATTTTTTGTTTGTAAAGAAGGCGAAGCAAACTGCAACTGTCCATTGCAGCACTTGCGCTGTTGTATAAACTATGAGATACCTTCCGCTTGACGTATCGGCGGCAGGGATACCGTAAAGCGCCTTTCCGCCAAGGAGAACAGAAAAATATGCAAGCCAGCCGACAAACGTTGTCAGCACGCCAAACGCTAAGTATCGCACTGCGATACTGTGTTTTTTCAGTATTTCTTTTATTTTCATATACTGTTCCTTTAATTATTTTACAGCTACGGTTACTTTTTCTTTATCCTGTCGTTATATTCCCTTGCGGCATATTCTGTTTTATTGTCGCCGTACTCGTAATATCGCTTTCCTACGAGGTCGTCGGGAAGATACTGCTGCTCGACGTAATGGTTGGGGTAGATATGAGGATATTTATATCCCTTAAATAGCGGGCTTTGCAGGTGCTTTGGAAATTCTCTGCCCATACCCGCCTCTACGTCTGCCATAGCGGCGTCGATAGCCGCCTCCGCAGAGTTCGATTTAGGTGCTGTCGCAAGCAGTATAGCCGCGTTTGCAAGCGGTATTCTTGCCTCGGGCATACCCAGCTCCCGTGCCGACTCGCAAGCCGCTCTCGTTACGCTGACGGCAAGCGGATAGGCAAGTCCGATGTCCTCCGATGCGATAACCTGCAATCTTCTGCATACCGATATAAGCTCGCCCGCCGACAGCAGCTTTGCAAGGTAAAAGACCGCCGCATCCGGATCTGATCCCCTTATTGATTTTTGCAGACAGGAAAGCAGATCGAAATGTGTGTCGGTGTCAAAATTGCCGATCCTTACGTTAAATTCATCGACAGTCTCACGGGTGATCTCGTTTTCTGCCGAAAAGTATGCGTTTTCAAGCACGCCGATGGCGTGGCGCACGTCTCCCGATGTGCTTTTTGCTATATACAGCAGAACGTCGTCAGTGACGCTTTTTACAGTACCCGACTGCCCGTCAAGATACGACATAGCTCTTTTAAGCGCACCAACGCACGCCTCAGCCCTTACGGGCTTAAATTCAAATAGCGAGGAGCGCGAGATTATCGCATTATATATATAAAAATGCGGATTTTCAGTAGTTGAAGCTATCAGCGTAACTCTTCCGTCCTCGATGTATTCAAGCAGAGTCTGCTGCTGCTTACGGTTGAAATATTGGATCTCGTCGATGTAGAGCAATATTCCGCTGCGTGAAAAAATATTGTCGGTAGTTCCGAGTATCTCCTTAACGTCGGAGAGAGACGCCGTTGTAGCGTTTATACGGTGGAAAGCCATATCCGCGCCTTTTGCGATTATCTCTGCGGCGGTAGTCTTTCCCGTGCCGGGAGGTCCGTAGAATATCATATTTGTAAGTCGTCCCGATGCTATCATACGCCGCACGACACCGCGGGCACCGAAAAGGTGATCCTGACCCACTATATCGTCAAAGCTCTTGGGACGTATAGCATCCGCCGTTCTGAAGCTGTCCATAAGGCACAGACCTCCTTTCTGAATGTTATTTTCTATCTCACATTATCTTTTATTATCTTCCGTATGGATCGTTGCTCTTGAAGCCTCCCACAAATTCATCTGCCATGCGGAGGATCTCGGGAAGAAAGAATAAAAGCAGGAAAAACGCTATGCAAAGCAAGACTATAGCGATAACCGTCGTCAGCCACGACGAGCCCTTTGCGTAAAATTTTCGCTCTGCCATATCACAGCTTTGCTCGGGTATGTAAAAATGATCTGACGAAGCGTCCACTCTGTATTCACGATCCTTGAATTTCGGCAGCGACGGCTCGTCGGCACGCTTTTTTTCGTAAGCCTTACGTTCTGCTTTCTGCTGCTCGTAAAATTTGTCCTCCTCGACGCATTTTACCACTCTGCGCAGACTTACGCTACTTTGAACAGCACTGCGAATAAAGGGATTTTTGAGGTATCCGAGCTCGCTAAGCTCCTTCGCATTCTGCGCACTTTTACACTCACTCGTTATGAGCTTGCGCACAAATCCGCCAAGCACCTGCTTGTTATACGCCATAGCTATGCACGCGATAGCTATTCCCAAAAAAAGTCCTAAGATAATAGCGCTGACCGAGATCATGCTGTTGCTTCCCAATCCTAAATTTTCATAATTTCCGTCAACCCCGTTGTAAAGATCGCTTATATGATGCAAAAAATCTTCCCAGATCGTAGTTTCTTCCATATTATTTCCTTTTAATTACAGTAATCGTTTTACTTTTGCGACCTTCCCTAGGGAAAATCACTTCGCGATATATCGCAATTTTTAATTTCAAAGGCGACCGCCTTTGCGGTCGGTCGCCCTCGGAAGTCAAGATCACTTTTTGATAATATCGGTACCGATATATTTGCGGAGCACCTCGGGGACGACTACAGAGCCGTCGGCAAGCTGATTTTGCTCAACGAGAGCCGGCATAATACGGCTTGTAGCAAGCCCCGAGCCGTTGAGAGTGTGTACGAACTCGGTCTTGCCTGTCGCCTCTCTCTTAACTCTCATCATGCCCCTGCGAGCCTGATAATCACGCGCGTTGGAAACAGAGGAGACCTCCTTGTAGCCATTCATCGATGGAATGTTGATCTCAATGTCGTAGGTTCTTGCCATAGATGCTGAGCAGTCCTCTGCCGCGAGTTTAACTGTGCGGAAGTGGAATCCAAGACCCTTAACGAGGTTTTCAGCGTTGGCAACAAGCTCCTCGAACGCCTCGTCGCTCTTCTCGGGGAGAGTGTACTGTACCATCTCGACCTTATTGAACTGATGTCCTCTTACCATTCCGCGCTCGTCCGCACGGTAGCTTCCCGCCTCGCGTCTGAAGCAGGGCGTGTAGCTTATATACTTGCGGGGCAAATCTGCCTCGGTGAGTATCTCGTCTCTGTGAAGCGAAACAAGTGCAGTCTCGGCGGTCGGTAGCATAAAGCGGCGACGCTCGTCCTCTGCGGTCTCGAGCCAATATACCTCATCCGCAAACTTCGGGAACTGTCCTGCTGTAAGTCCGCACTCGTAGCCGAGCATATGGGGAACGAGCACAAGCTCATAGCCGTTTCCAATGTGCGTATCAACGAAATAGTTGAGCAACGCCCACTCAAGACGTGCGCCCATTCCGCGATATATCCAGAAGCCGGAGCCGGAAAGCTTAGTGCCACGCTTGTAGTCGATAAGTCCGAGATCGGTGCAGAGATCCACGTGATTTTTCGGCTCAAAATCGAATACCTTAGGCTCTCCGAAGAAACGAAGCGGCTGGTTGTTCTCCTTGCCGCCGGGGAGAAGATCCTCGTCGGGAAGATTGGGAAGTCCGAGCATCAAAGATGTGAACTGTGTCTCAACCTCCTTAAGTCGCTCGTCGATCTCCTTTGTCTTTGCGGAAAGCTCCTTCATGCGAGCAAAGATCTCGTTTACGTCCTTGCCCTCCTTCTTGTACTGAGGAATCAGCTTGTTGGTTCTGTTCTGCTCTGCCTTAATGTCCTCTGTCTCGCGGATAAGATCGCGGCGCTCGGAGTCAAGCGCGAGTATCTGCTCAATATCCTCTCTTGCCTCCTTACCCTTCTTCTTAAGTCTTGCTATTACCTCTTCGGGATTTTCCTTGATGTATTTGATGTCTAACATTTTTTGTCCTTCCTTCGTTTAGTTAGTTTTGTATAGTGTTTTTATCTTTATTTTAAAAATTTTGAAATTTGAGAAAACAAGAGAAAATTACTCGTCAAAAATCGTTTTCCCGCAGAGAGATCGAAGGAGAGCCTCAAGATCCTCGTCGTTGTCATAGGTAAGCTCAAGAACCTTTTTGCGCGACGAACGCGAGATACGCACCTTTCTGCCGAGCGCTGACATAGCCCGCCGTTCAAGCTCCTTGATATGAAGCTTTATCTGAGGATGAGTTTTGTCATCCTCTGCTTGCTCGTCCTTGCGGTTGGCAAGCGCATTGATACGCTTTACGGAGTTTTCGGTTTCTCTTACCGAGAGATTTTGCGCTACTATCCTGTTAGCGAGAGGTACAATATCCTCGTCATTATCAAGACCGAGAAGCGCGCGCGCGTGTCCCGCAGTGATCTCGCCGATTTTGAGCATCTCAAGCGCTTCCTCGGGAAGATCGAGCAGACGGAGCATATTTGTAACTGCCGAACGGCTCTTTCCCACCTGCTTTGCGACCTGATCCTGTGTAAGGCCGAACTTGTCTATAAGCGCGCCGTAGCCCATAGCCTCTTCCACGGGGTTGAGATCCTCACGCTGAATGTTCTCAATGAGCGCAACCTGCGCTGCGCGCAGATCGTCTCCGTCGAATATAACTGCCGGAATTTCGCTAAGACCTGCCATTTTAGCCGATCTCCAGCGTCTTTCACCTGCGATTATCTCATACGTTCCCTCAGCATCCTCGTTTTCACGCACGATTATAGGCTGAAGCACACCGTGAACTGCGATAGAATCCGCAAGTACCTCAAGCGATTCCCGCGAAAACGTCTTTCGCGGCTGATCGCGACGCGGCTCTATATCGGCAATGCGAAGCATTTCTGCCGCACCTTTTTTGCCGTCGAGCACGTTGTCGTTGAAAATATCGTAGAAGCCTCGACCGAGGCCGCTTGTTTTTTTATTTGCCATTTTTACTACCAACCTTTATTCATAATTTATTCATAATTTTGCGGAGAAATTGGCTTATTTTTTGAAATTTGCTTTAACACTTCGATTTTTGTGTTGAGCTTCAAACAGATTTTTGGTTTTTATCTCTGCCGAGCCTGCGGGAGTAATGCGTATAGAGCTTTCCTCCTGCCTGATGCTGACGCTTGCTCTGTCCCCGCGAAGATCGGGTGTGTTGTCGTCAAGAAGCTCGCCCAGTCCGCGACCGAGACCCGAGGGCTTTTTCTGTGTTGCCATAGTGTCTCCTTATATTCTCGTCGCAAGCTCTTTTGCGACCTCAAGATATTCCTTAGAGCCCTTTGAGCTCTTGTCGTGGTAGTATGCGGGCTTTCCGAAGCCGGGTGCCTCGGTCAGCTTTACGTTGCGCGAGATCCTCGTTTTGAAGATCTTGTCCTTGTAATGCTTATCAAGCTCTGCAATTACCTGCATTGAAAGCAGGAGCCTGCTGTTGAACATAGTTATAAGTATTCCTGTGATCGAAAGCTCTGGGTTGTACATTCTCTTGATACGGTTGATAGTGACCATAAGCTGCGAAAGACCTTCAAGAGCGTAAAATTCGCACTGCATAGGCACTACAACACCGTCGCTTGCGGTAAATGCGTTGATCGTAAGCATACCGAGGGACGGCGGACAGTCGATCAGAATGTAGTCGTAGTTATCCTTGACCGTTTCAAGTCCCGATTTTATACGAAATTCGGGCTCATCAATATCGAAAAGCTCAAATTCAGCACCAGCAAGGGCTGTATTCGTAGGAATAACGTGAAGATTTTTATAGGGTGTTTCACAGATTATCTGATCGACGGGAAGCTCGCCGGTAAGCAGCTCCTTAGTCGTTGCCTTGAGGCCCTTTTTTGAAATTCCAACTCCGCTGGTAGTATTTCCCTGTGGGTCGAGGTCAATGATAAGAACCTTAAATCCGAGAACGCCGAGAGAAGCGGCGATATTTACACATGAGGTAGTTTTGCCGACGCCGCCCTTTTGGTTAGCAAAGGAGATTATCTTTCCCATTTAGAAATTCCTTTCATTCATAATTTTGTAACTATTTTATTGAAAATAAGTCTGATCCGAAAAAAATAATATTGGTATTATAAATTATAGCATATAAGCGTGTTGATTTCAAGAGTGTTTTGTAATTTTTTGAAGAAATTTGAAAAAAATTAGGTCAAAAGCTCATAAAATGTTTCACGTGAAACACAGATCATTTTGATCATTTTTATTATCTTTATCATTTTGATTGTTTTGAGATCTTGACTTTAAGCTCAATGGAGTTTTTCTTTGTAATCACCTCTATGCCTGCTTTACGACCGTTGCGGTTAAGCGTGTCAATACGCTTTTTCAGCCCGCGTATTATAGATGATGTGCTTCTGTCGCTGATAAATTCTGCAAATGCTTCATCGTCACATGATTTCGTCGATATTTCAGTAGGCGACGATAAAAGAAAATCAATATATTCATCGGTTTCCTCGGCTGTAAGTGATCTTTCAGCGATACGCGCTATTGTAGATATTCTGTCCTCTGCGGCAGAAAGCCGCAAAAGCGCGCGGGTGTGGCGTTCGCTGAGATTGTATTCGAGGATCATCTGTTGCTCTTCGTAATTTAGCCTCAATAAGCGTATTTTGTTGGCGAGCGCTGATTGGCTCATCGACATTCGTCCGGCGAGCTCGCCCTGCGTCATTCCGTGATCCTCAATCAGATTGCGCAAGCCGTAGGCAAGCTCAAACATATTAAGATCTTTTCTTAAGAGATTTTCAATTATTGCAAGCTCTGCCGAGATCTTTTCCTCCGCCTCCAAAATTATGCAAGGCACCGAAAAAAGACCCGCAAGCCGCGACGCTCGAAGCCTGCGCTCTCCTGCAATCAGTTCATAATCGTAATAGTCATCAATATCTGCCTTGCGTATGGTCAATGGCTGTATCACACCGTATCTGCGTATCGAATTTGCGAGCTTTACGAGCGAATCCTCGTCAAAATTGGCTCTCGGCTGAGCTCTGTTGGGACGGATAGCATCGCAGGACACCTGATATATCTCACGTGTTGCAAATTTATTGCCTGCTGATTCTATTTCATTTCTTCTGAATTTGCGCCATTTTAAATTGATTTCCGACATTTTTTACCTCCCGATATGTAAATGTTTCACGTGAAACATATTATAGCATATGAAATTTGAAAAAGCTGTCGAATGTTGCTTGACGCCGTAAACTTTTCGAGCTTTGCGGTTGCTGCGGTATTTATAATAAAACAAAAGCCTTCTCGGCACACAATTAGTATCTGAGAAGGCTTATTAAAAATGTTTAAACCAATTTTACAATGGCTTTTTAGAGATTTGAGAATAGTGACGTGGATATTTTGTCGGGGTTGATGAGACTTTCAGAATATCAAGAATAAGTCGTTTTTCAAACGTGACACCATCTGCGCTAAGCTCTATCTCGCTTTGCGAAAGCAGTTGTCCGCCGCAAAGAGCAATGGCATTTGCTGCGAGCAAGGATTCTTCTGCGCCGTGTGACGCTTTCATAGCGACAAATTTTCCGCCCGGCTTTACAAATGGTATGCATATCTCGCAAAGAATTGGAAGCGAGGCAACTGCTCTTGCAGTGGCGACGTCAAATTTTTCACGGTATTCCGGGCTTTTTCCAAGCTCCTCGGCTCGACCTGCAATAGCCGAAACATTGTTCAGACCAAGCCTTGCGGCTGTGGCTTTTACGTAATCTATCCTCTTTGCCGTGCTGTCAAGTCCTAATATGGCAATATCCGGTCGAAATATCGCAAGTGGGAGAGTTGGAAATCCCGCGCCGCAGCCAACGTCGATCATGATTGCTCCCTCGGGTATCATCTCGGAGATGCTGACCGAATCGGCGTAGTGCTTTAAAATTACTGCCGATTCCTCGGTGATCGCCGTAAGATTCATACTTTTGTTGACGTCAAGCATGATCTCTGTCAGTGTAAAGAGCTTTTCGGTCTGTTCACCGTTTGGCGTCGGTAATAAGGGATTAAGAGCGAATATTTCTATCGTTTTTTGCTTAAAAGCTTCAAAATTCACATTAAACTCCTTTGTTATTCGCAATGTTTCACGTGAAACATTACTTTAATCCAAGATAGATAAGAAGAACCGATACGTCCGCAGGATTAACTCCGCTTATGCGCGCCGCCTGACCTACCGTCAGCGGTTTTACCTGCGCGAGCTTTTGCGCCGCCTCAAGCCGCAAACCCTTTATCTGCGAATAGTCGAGATCCTGCGGAAGTGTCTTTTCCTCAAGACGCGCGTGGCGGGCGACCTCTGCAAGCTGACGCTTAATATACCCCTCGTATTTTACACTGACCTCAACCGTCGCTATCACGCGAGGCGGCAGCTCGGGGCGGTTTTTGTCGAGTACGCCAAGCAGAGCGTAGGTCATTTCAGGACGCCTCAACAGATCCGCAAGCGACGCTCCGCTGCCCACGGGCGGCAAATTGAATTGCTCGAAGAAGGGATTTATCGCGATCGGTGATATATGAGTGCTCTCAAGACGCTCGATCTCTGCATTTACAAGTGATTGCTTTTCAAGATAAGCCCGATATTGCTCCTCGCTGACAAGTCCTGCGTCGTACCCCTTTTGTGTAAGACGCGCGTCGGCATTGTCCTGACGGAGCAGCAGCCTGTATTCCGAGCGAGATGTCATCATTCTGTACGGCTCATTAGTGCCCTTTGTAACAAGATCGTCGATAAGCGTACCGATATAGCTTTCCGAGCGGCTCAAAATAAGCGGCTCCTTGCCCTTAAGCGCAAGTGAGGCGTTAAGACCCGCAATAAGTCCCTGCGCGGCGGCTTCCTCATAGCCCGAGGTGCCGTTAAACTGTCCAGCACCGTAAAGCCCGTGTATTTTTTTAAATTCAAGGCTTGCAAAAAGCTCGGTGGGATCGACGCAGTTGTATTCGATCGCGTAAGCGTAGCGCATTATCTCTGCATTTTCAAATCCCTTAAGGGAGTGCAGCATATCTCGCTGAACGTCGACGGGGAGCGAGGTGGAAAAGCCTTGAATATACATCTCCTCGGTGTCCTCTCCGACAGGCTCGATAAATAGCTGGTGGCGCTCCTTGTCGGCGAAGCGCGTCAGCTTGTCCTCAATAGACGGACAGTAGCGCGGTCCGGTGCCGTGGATCTGTCCGGAGTACATAGCGGAGCGATGGATATTATCTCGTATAATTCGATGAGTTTCTGCGTTTGTGTAGACGATGTGACATGGAATTTGCTCCAGCGTGTCGAAAAAAGCGTCGTCCGTGCGGTATGAATATGGGGTTATCGACTGCTCACCGTCCTGACGCTCAAGCTCGGTAAAATCTATAGAGCGGCGGTTGACACGCGACGGCGTGCCGGTCTTAAAGCGCATGAGACGCACGCCGAGCTCCGAGAGAGACGAGGTAAGACCCTTTGCGGCGAGAAATCCGTCGGGACCGCTTTCGTAGTTGACGTCACCGATAAAAACACGGCTGTCAAGATACGTACCCGTGCAAATAACAGCCGCGCGGCAGCTCCACACCTCGCCTAAATGCGTTGTAACAGAGACGACGCGGCCGTTTTCAACGCCTATCGAAACGATCTCGGCTTGAACGAGACGAAGATTTTCTGTAGTTTCGAGCGTGCGCTTCATTATGGTCTGATATTTTTTTCGGTCTGCCTGGATACGCTTTGAATGAACGGCAGCGCCCTTTCCGAGATTGAGCGTGCGCGATTGAAGCGTAACGAGATCGGCGGCGCGACCCATTTCTCCGCCGAGAGCGTCGATCTCATAGACGAGATGACCCTTGCCCGTGCCGCCGATCGATGGGTTGCAGGGCATATTTGCGATAGATTCAAGCGACATCGTAAAAAGCACCGTGTCCGAGCCGGTTCTTGCCGCCGCAAGAGCGGCTTCAATTCCGGCATGACCTGCTCCGATAATAACAATATCTGTAAATTGTGACATTTTTAGCCTTTCTGCCGCCCTGTTCGGCGGCAAAATTATCTATATTTATTAAATTTATTAATTTATTGATTTATCGCGTTTATGCGAACATATATTTTATGCTTATTATTTTAGCAGAAATATGCGAGAAAGTCAATAACCTGTTTGCATAGAGGCGCGCAATGCGAAATATGTTCCGATGCCCTCGGATCGGTGTTCCCGACGGCCCGTTCAATCAAATGAGATCCAAGGCGGTGGAGCGAAAATTCCTACATTAAATATATACACAAAATATATACAAAAAATACAGACGTGCGCAGGGCGGACGAAGACCACGAGGGAGGGACGGCTTGCGAGTGGGAAAGATAGGGAAGAGATGATGACGGCAGGAAATGCATACGTCAAAAAGCGGGCGAATTTTTTGTGCAAAATCACGAAGGTTATCAAAAAATCCCGAAAAAGAAGTCCCAAAAAACGAGAAAAGAGAGGCAAAAAAAGCGATGAAAAACGCTCGTAATATCTTTTTGCACATATAATAAGACTAAAAATTATGCAAAATTCACAAAAATTAAAAAGAGCCCCAACTTTTTTAAGAATTAAATTGACTTTTGAACGAATAAGTGCTATAATGACTATAACCATAAGTGCCGGTATTGTGCCGGTATGGAATAAATCAAGGAGAAACAGTATGAAAAGAATTATCTCTCTCATAGTAGTTATGGCGATGATGCTTGCAAGCGTGCTTGCGATCATTCCCGTATCTGCTACTGCTTCAACCGAGGGTTCGGGTACTACTGCCGAAGGCGAAACAAGCAGCGGTACAACTGCCGAAGAAGAAACGGTTGAAACATTTAGATTACTGCCGGATGCGGCTTATCGGCGTTTAAAGGCTGAATTTGAAGCAGACGGCGCGAATACCCCGGCTTACGAGCCCACAGTAACACCGTTCGCTCCTACGAACGATGCACTTCAGGCTATAATCGGCGGCAATCGTATACACTCCATCACG
>CAZSSE010000040.1:0-10709 GCA_964609165.1 uncultured Lachnospiraceae bacterium | reverse complement strand
AGAACGAGAACGATTGAAGAGGTAGGTAAGGAATTTGATATTACAAGAGAGCGTATACGCCAGATAGAGGAAAAGGCACTCCGTAAGCTCAGACATCCGAGCCGCGCGAGACATCTTCGCGGATTTTTGGATTGATTTAGCGTATAATCGTCGCTTTGCATAAATCTTAACATTCTAAATTGTATAATAATTCACTTGACTTTTTGAGCATTTTGGTGTAAAATATAGAAAGATATATCATCGGCTCGTGTTGCCGAATTGAACATTCAGGAGGAATAAAATGAAAAAGAGATTGTCTTGTCTCCTTTTGAGCATACTTATTGTAGTGCTGTGCTTCACCGGCTGTGCTGAAAAAACAGATGCTGAGGTCTTGGAAAAGATAGGAGAGGAATCGTCAAAGGGTGCGGTTACGCTTTCTATGTATCTTATGTCCGAGGCGCCTGTCAGTGAAGAACAGGAATTGGCTATAGAGGCAGCGGTAAATGCAATTACCGAGAAGGAATTTAAGGTTCGTATGGATCTCAGATATTTTACTGCTGACGAGTATTACACAAGACTTGATGCCGATCTTGCCGAGATGACCGCGTTTTATGACGGCGAGGGCATAGGACAGAAGGATTACGAGCCTGTATACACTGATGAGGACGGACTTCCCGCAACATTCTATCCTCCGATAGAGGATTTCGAGGTGGATATATTCTACTTTGGCGGATATGATAAGTACATCGAATATAAGAACGCAGGATACATAAGAGATATGACCACCGAAATTGACGGTAACGCAAAATCTCTTAAGGCAGTTATCAATACAAATCTTTTCTCCCAGGTAAAGGCTATTAACGGTCGCTATGATATTGTCCCCGTAAACCGTGCTATAGGTGAGTATACATATATTCTTCTTAACAAAGAGGTTTTGAAGGGTACACAGTATTCTGCAAGTGATATAACCTCACTTGTAGACGAGAATTGTCAGGATCTTCTGAGCCTTGTCGGGGAAATATACGGAGATACCTACGTTCCGCTTAAATCCTATACGGATGAGCTTGACGTTCTCAATGTAAAGTACTTTGGCGCCGATGCTAACGGTTTTCTGACCGATGATTTTTCGCTTATCGCAGGCACATATGACAGCTCATGGAAATACGGCGTTGCGGGATCATATCCTGAAATGTCGGATATTATGAGCACAAGGGATAACGGAACTTTTAGTGTTATAGATCAGATCAAGATACTTAAGGGATACGAATTTGCAGGCTACTACGGAACCGAGGAGGACGCAGATAAGCCCTTTGCAGTTGGATATATCAAGGGCGGTCCTGAGGTTGTCAGCGAGTACTCGAATGATTATGAGGTAATTCCAGTAGGTATGCCTACGCTTACTACCGATGATATTTATGAGCACGTTTTCGCTATAAGCGAGGATACGAACAGCGTTCTTAAGAGCTCTGAGATACTTGCTTACCTCAATACCAATGAAGAATTTCGCAATCTTATTCTTTACGGTATTGAGAACGAAAATTACGTTTGGGTAGATGCGGTTGATGAAAACGGTACTCATATTCTTGATGAAAACGGTATGCCTTACAGAGTTGTATCCAGACTGAACGAAAAAGAAGAACGCACTTATGTTATGGACGTTTATAAGACAGGTAACGCAACTATTGCATATCCTGCTGAGGGAACCGATCCCAGAGCGAATGAATATGCGCTTGAGCAAAATCAGGATATAGTGCTCGACTATACTATAGGCTTCAATCTTTATAAGGCAAGCTTTACGACACTCAAGCAGGAGGTCGATCTTACCGCGCTTAAGGCGGTAAGCGTAGCTTCGCAGGAGATATACAATAAGATACTCGCGGCTGACACTCAGGAAAAGCTTGATGAAGTGATTGCAGAGATAGAGACACTCGTTAAGTCTGATGACGTTCTCAATGTGCTTGATATGCCCGGTCTTGAGAACGAGGAGACCGATGATGCGGAAACGCCCGAGGGAGAGACACCTGAGGGGGATGTACCTGCGGCAGATCAAGGAAATACAGAGGGTAGCAAGGTATATACCTCGGTAGCGGCATATTACGATGAGTGGCTTACCTCTAAGGGACTTAAGGTCGTAGAGGAAGCTCCCGCAGCGTAATAAAAATAAACATATAAAAATGGGCGGATATCCGCCCATTTTTTGAGGTGATGATGGATTATACGTATTGTATATGGGATTTTAACGGAACTATATTTGACGATATAGGCGCGAGCATAGACGCAGTAAACGTTCTTTTACGCGAGCGTGGATTGCCTACGCTTGACAGCAAAGAAAAATATCACGAGGTTTTTGATTTTCCCATAATTGATTATTATCGGAAAATAGGCTTTGATTTTGACAAGGAGCCATATCAGGTAATAGCTCATATATGGGTTGATCTGTATCTTGAAAATTCTAAGAGCTCAGGCCTTTTTGAGGACGTCCTGCCTGCTCTTGACTTTTTTGAAGGTCGGGGAATCAAGCAGAGCGTTTTGTCCGCATCCGAAAAGAATATGCTGACACGTCAGCTTCACGAGCTTGGAATTTACGGTCGCTTTGAGGAGATAATGGGAATTGATAATATATATGCAGAGTCAAAGCTTGCTCTTGCCAAAAAATGGCGTGAGGAGCACCCAAATGACAAAGTGATGTTCATTGGGGATACAACACACGACTATGAAACCGCAAAGGTGCTTGGCGCAGATTGTTACCTTATCAGTGTAGGACATCAGCCGGAATACAAATTGCGTGCCGTAGGCGAGAGCGCGGGGATATTTCCAAATCTCAGCGCACTTGTTGAGCATCTTAGGCAAAGTACATAAAAACAGATCGACCGTATGTCACACGGTCGATCTGTTTTTTGTATAACGAGGTAAAGGATATTTACTCTTAATATAAGATTGATAGTGTATTTTGTTCAGCACTTCATTTTTCTTCTTGCACGGTTAAGATGTCTTTCAAAGCTGCCGTTTGATATGAACTCCGCAAGAACGTATTGGTCAAGTACGGGTACCGAGCAGGAGAACATTCCGAGCTTGGTGTCGTATTCCTCAAGAAGATCACAGGGAAGTATCATATATCCCATTCGCATTGAGGAAGAAAGGCTTTTTGAAAAGGTGTTGATGTATATGACAGATTGGTGAGTATCTAAAGAGTACAGCGGCTCGATCGGGTGTCCCGGAATGAAGAACTCGCTGTCAAAGTCGTCCTCGATTATGTAGCTTTTATTTTTTTCTGCCCATTTTAAATATTCATATCTCTTTGAGATCGACGTTGTTACTCCCGATGGGTAGCTGTGAAATGGGGTTACGTGCAGAACGTCAAATCGGTTTTTCTCGAGCGATGAGCTTTCTATTCCGTCCTTACCGAAGGTGAGAGGGCATATCTTTGCGCCTGCGCCGAGATATACCGCCCTTATCTGTGAATATGACGGATCCTCAATTCCGTATATATTGTCGCGTCCTAAAAGCTTTAATGCCATTTCGTACAGTTGCTCGGATCCGGAGCCAATGATTATACGTCTCGGATCTGCCACCATTCCACGGTATCTGTAAAGATAATCTGCTATGGCGTTGCGAAGTACGGCGCAGCCTTTTGACGGGGATCTTACAAACAGCTCCTCTCCTCGCTCTGAAATTACCTTGCGCAGGGCTTTAAACCAAAGCGAGTATTCAAAATCCTGCTCTTGTGCACGTGAGTATTCATCCTTAATATGCTCAATAGGTGTTTTTTGAGGCACTGCGGGAGTCTTTGAAAGGCTGTCTATGCGTGCGACAAAATACCCACTGCGCTCGCGTGAGAAAATATAGCCCTCGTCCTCAAGCATAGCGTATGAGTGCTCGACCGTAACGAGACTGCATCCTCGCATATCAGCCATAACGCGCTTCGACGGGAGCTTTTCACCGGCGGAAAAATCCCCTGACAGTATCTTACTTTTCATATCCAAATAAAGCGAATAATATTTTTTCATCTGATCTTATAAAATTCTCCGAATTTGATTATTTACATATATCCACATATAGATTATAATATAAAAAATGCAAAATGTAAAGAGGTATTTTCAATGTCTTACAAAAAAGTTCTTACAATTCAGGATATTTCTTGCGTCGGTCAGTGCTCGCTGACGGTTGCACTTCCCATAATTTCTGTGTGCGGACTTGAGACCTGCGTTCTTCCGTCTGCTGTGCTTTCTACTCACACTGCGGGATTTAAGGGATATACCTTCCGCGATCTTACAGATGATATGCCCGATATTCGTGCTCATTGGGAGAAGGAGGGTATCAGCTTTGATACGATCTACACGGGTTATCTTGGAAGCACCAGACAGATAGCCTACGTAAAAGATATATTTGCGTCGTGTTCAAAGAAAAATACGCTAAAGGTCGTGGATCCTGCTATGGCTGATAACGGAAAGCTGTATCCCGGATTTGACGCGGACTTTGTGGACGCCATGAAATCTCTTTGTGCTGCTTCAGATTACGTTGTACCCAATATTACCGAGGCTTGCTTCCTTACGGGAACAGAATATAAGTCGGAGGGCGAATACGGAAGAGAATATATTGACCTACTTATAGCATCGCTCGTGAAGCTCGGTTGCCAAAATATCGTGCTTACAGGAGTATCATACCGTGCCGGTAAGACAGGTATCGTTGTTTACGGGAACGGTGAGTATTCGTATTATGAGCATGACAAGCTTCCCAATAGCTGTCACGGTACAGGCGACGTGTATGCATCGGCATTCGTCGGAGCACTGACCCGTCAAAAGAGCGCATATGATTCTGCTAAGATAGCGGCTGAGTACACTATGGAGTGTATAAAAGAGACTGCAAAGCTCGACAACCATTGGTATGGTGCGGCGTTTGAGCCTGCTATTCCGAAGCTTATAGAGCTTTTGAAATAATTTTATAAAAATTAACGGGACTGAGTCTCCAATGCAGAAGGCGTGGATTTCTTCCGCATCGAAGGTCTCAGTCCCATTTGACTTTCAGTGGTTTATTACGGTTCCTTGTCGCGATATATGCACTTGTCGTAACTGATGACATTGTAAAATGTAATTTTATCTACGACGGGTTTGATCGAATATAATATATGGATAGACCACTCTTGAGCCGAGTAATATATTCGCCTCAAATGTTTTTTGCTTGCTATTTGATATTTTTGGATAATGAATGCTTTTATTGCGTATGGATAAATATTAAAACATTTTTTATATTTCTTGCAATTATAGAAATAAAAACAGTAATAACACTTTTGTTGAGATCTTTTGCAATTTTACCTATCGATTTTGTTCCTTTTAAAGCTGAATAATAAGCATATGTGGCAATAAGCGTCATTTTAATATTATGTGGGAATGCTTCAAATTGACCTTGTGCCCAAAGCAACATACCTTTAGGATTATCTCTTGCTTTTGTGCTGTTTTTGGTTAATCCGTCCTCAAGATAATTGCATATATAGATTATATCCTTGTAAAATCTTAAATAATATCCATCTTTGGCTATCTTGTTCCAAATTATTTCTTCGGTTATAAAATTTTCTCCTTGAATTTCAGGGAAGGGGTATTTGCGTAAAACGTCTGTAAAATAAACCTCTGCTTTATCGCAAAGCAAACCGTTTTTTTTCTCGCTCTGTATTTTTACAATCCACATAATCGCTTTTAAGTTCATTACCGATTACTTTGCTTTCGGAATATCCGCGATATCCCGAAACCCCAGCCCATTTCTTCGATTCATCAAGCGAGGATACCCATTTCAAAATCTTTTCGATTGCGTCAGGTAACAGGTAATCATCGGAATCAACAATGAAAAACAATTCACCGGAAGCAAGATTGACACCATGATTTATTGCACGATGTTTCCCTCCGTTCTCCACTTTTTTATATGTTATATTAAATGGATTATCGTGAGCTTTAATGTTGTCCAAGTATTTGTCTGTATCGTCGCTGCTTCCGTCGTCGACAACTATCCATTCAAAATCCGTAACTGATTGCTTCAGCAGGGATTGATATAGATTATCGATAATATATCCCCTGTTATATGTTGGTGTAAATACAGTTATCATAAGCCCTCCACAATATATTTTTTTAGATACTCATCTATTTTGATTATACCATATTTGAAACGCTTAGTCAATAGCTAAAGGTCAACTATAAGCGATCGATTTGGATAAGGGGCATGTGATAGGAATTTTACAAATACGTCGCATGAAAGTATTATTTGTTTTCAATAAGATCCGACATATTGTAAAGTCCTGCCTTTTTGTTAGCAAGATATATCGCCGCGCGAAGCGCTCCCGTTGCAAATATCTCACGTGATGCCGCAGAATGTGAGATGCTGACGGTCTCGTTGTTTCCTGCAAAAATGATCTCATGTTCTCCAACGATTGTTCCGCCGCGAATCGAGTGTATACCGATCTCGCTTGCTTCACGCGCCTTGCGCACGCTGTGTCGATCATATACGTATTCGCTCGACTTGCGCTCCGAGGCTACTGCGTCGGCTATCATAAGAGCCGTGCCACTCGGTGCGTCAAGCTTTTTATTGTGGTGCTTTTCTACGATCTCAATATCAAAATCTACGCCAAGCGTGCGAGCAGCTTGCTTTGCAAGATTGACAAGAAGGTTTATGCCGATTGAAAAATTTCCTGAATGAAATATCGCTATTTCGTCAGCACACTCTCGCATAAGAGAGAGCTCCTCATCGGTGTGTCCTGTCGTGGCTACGACGAGGGGAGTCTTGGTTTGCTTTGCATACTTCAAAAGTGAAGGGAGCGACGAATGATGCGAAAAATCAACGATAACATCGGCTTTCCCGGGAAAATCGGATATATTTTCGTATACGGGATATGGGAGTGCTGCCGACAGGGCAGATGCATTGATGTCAACACCCGCTACGATTTCGGTGTCATTCTGTGTTGCGGCATATACCGCTTTTCCCATTCTTCCGCCGCAACCGCAAAGAATTATGTTAGTCATAGGGTATCCTTTCTTTTGAACGTAATGTCTGCTTCTATTTAAGAAGTCCGTATGTTTTCATTATAGAAACGAGCTTTGCTTTGTTGGCATCGTCCATTTCACAAAGAGGCAGACGCATCTCGATGTCACAAAGTCCCATTTCTGCCATAGCAGTCTTTATCGGAACGGGATTGACCTCGCAGAAGAGGGCATTGATGAGCTTGAGATATTTGAGCTGAAGCTTTGCTGCCTCGGTATATTTGTTATCAAGACAAAACTGTGTCATATCGTGTGTCTCTTTGGGGAGAATGTTAGAGAGAACCGAAATAACGCCCTTTCCGCCAAGCGACATTATCGGAACGATCTGGTCATCGTTACCGGAATATACGTCAAGATAATCACCGCACTCGGAGATAAGCTCGGCGATCGCGCTCATATTGCCCGACGCTTCCTTGACCGCAACTATTCTTTCATGCTTTGCAAGCTCGCGGTAGACCGAAAGAGGAATGTTGCAGCCCGTGCGCGAGGGAACATTGTAAAGAATTATCGGCTTTGTGGTCTTTTCGGCTGTTTCAATGAAGCTTTTTATAAGTCCCTTGGGAGTAGCCTTATTGTAATATGGGGTAACGAGAAGAAGTGCATCGGCACCGATCTCGCAAGCATACTGTGAAAGCTCGATTCCATACGCCGTGTCGTTAGAGCCGGTGCCCGCGATAACCGGTACTCTGCCCGCAACTGTATCAACAACGTATTTCATACAGTCCATATGCTCCTCATGCGTAAGCGTGGCTGCCTCGCCTGTGGTACCCGTAACGACGATGGCATCAGCGCCTCCGACTATCTGATCCTCTATGATCCTACCGAAGCTTTCTTTGTCTATTTTTCCTTGCTTGAAAGGGGTAATAATTGCGGTTGCCGCGCCTGTGAATATTGTCTGCTTGTACTTACTCATTTGTGAATGCTTCCTTTCTGAAAAACGTAAAAAATTGAAAGAATTCATATAAAAAACAAAAAAACCGGTTGAAAACCAGCTGAAATTGTACTATAATATAGGGGAACGATTTTCCCGTGTTACAGTCAACAATTAACAGATAGCTCTCCATCAAATTTTTATATTGATGACAGTCCTACGACTATTGATCGTAAGACCAGAATTGACACCGCCGATGCGTCTCATCTTCGGCATCTCGCCCTTGCGGCAGGAGCTTGGCGGTCTCGGCGACCATCGTTCCATGGCAGTGGCAAAATGCACCTCTATCTTAATTATATGTATCCACTACATATAATAGCATATCTTTCTGCTTCTGTCAATAACTTTTGAAAAATTCAAGTTAACATTTTCACATAAAGAGGACAGACTATGACTATTGTAAACGAAAAGAAACCGACAGATCTTAAAACCTCTGATTTTTACTACGAGCTGCCCGAGCGGCTTATTGCACAGCATCCAATGGAAAAGAGAGACACATCGCGGCTTATGGTGATCGATCGCAAGAGCGGTGAGGTATCGCACAAGCATTTTTTCGATATAATCGAATATCTTAATGAGGGCGACGTGCTGGTTATCAACGATTCCAAGGTCATTCCCGCACGGCTATACGGGTATGTCGAGGGAAGATCCGACGCAAGACTTGAACTGCTTTTGCTGCGTCAGCACGATCTCGATTGTTGGGAGTGCCTTGTAAAGCCCGGAAAGCGTGCGCGTATAGGCTCACGGTCAGTGTTCGGAGAAGGAATACTTGTCGGCGAGGTTATAGATATTGTAGAGGAGGGTAACAGAATTATCCGATTTGATTATGACAAATCAAAATATGCGAATATATATGACGTTCTCTCGGTCGTGGGAATGATGCCTTTGCCACCGTACATAACCGAACGTTTAGAGGATAATTCGCGGTATCAGACGGTTTATGCGCGTGAAGAGGGATCTGCGGCGGCACCTACAGCAGGGCTTCATTTTACTCCAGAGCTGCTCGAGCGCATCAAGGAAAAGGGGGTAAGGATCGCTCCCGTAATGCTTCACGTAGGACTTGGAACATTTCGCCCGGTAAAGGCGGAGCGTGTTGATGAGCATATTATGCACACCGAGTTTTTCAGTGTTTCCCAAGAGAGCGCCGATATTATCAATAGTGCTAAGGCAAACGGTGGCAGGCTTATCTGTGTAGGTACTACCTCTTGCAGAACTATAGAGAGCGTTGCAGATGATGACGGACATATTCCCGCAATGTCGGGAGATACCGGAATATTTATTTATCCGGGCTACAAATTCAAGGCTGTGGACGCGCTGATAACTAATTTTCATTTGCCGGAAAGCACACTTTTGATGCTTGTTTCGGCATTTTACGACAAGGAAAAGATGATGGAAATTTATCGTCTTGCCGTAAATGAAAAATATCGCTTCTTTTCTTTCGGAGATGCTATGTTTATCCGATAGCAGTATTTTGATAAGAGAAAATCGGCTTACCGAAGCGTAAGTAAAAGACTAAAATTATCAATACTGATATCCCGTGAACATCTTTGATGCGACGTTGGTAAAGTAAAAAATAATGATGAAATATGAATTATGAATTATGAATAATGGAGATATTTGCATGGTGAAAATCTACCGAATTTATTTGTTATTCATTATTTGATTCTATCTTTAAGGTAAAAAATGACACACAAAACAAAGATATGCGCTGTGGTCGGTCCTACGGCAAGCGGAAAAAGTGCGCTTGCGCTTGAGATCGCAAAGCGGCACGGCGGAGAAATAATTTCCTGCGATTCTATGCAGATATACAAAAGAATGGATATTGGCACGGCAAAGCCGAGCGCAGAAGAGCAAAACGAGGTCAGACATCATATGGTAGACGTCGTTGAGCCCGATAAAACGTTTTCGTGCGAGGACTACGCTACCTATGCGTCGCACGCTATAGACGATTGCGTATCCCGTGGTAAGCTGCCGATAATCTGCGGCGGAACAGGGCTATATCTCGATGCGCTTTTGCGAGGCGGAAATTCGGCTCCCGTGGCAGATACGGCTGACATCAGGGCGAGGCTTACGGCTCGTGTTGAGTGCGAGGGAGCGGAAGCACTTCACGCCGAGCTTGCATCGGTCGATCACGAAAGCGCAGAGACTATACATCCAAACAATGTAAAGAGAGTGATACGAGCGCTTGAAATATATTATTCCTGCGGAATACCAAAATCGGTTCTGGACAGGGAATCCCAAAGGCTTGAGCCGCGGTACGATGCGACGGTGCTCGGAATTTGCTACTCTGAACGTAAGGTGCTCTACAGACGTATTGAAAGGCGGGTCGATCTTATGATAGAGCAAGGATTGCTTCGTGAGACCGAAATGCTTATGCGAGAGGGCGTGTTTGAGAGGAACGGTACAGCGGCGCAGGCAATAGGATACAAGGAGCTATTGGGGTATTTGAGGGGCGAGCAGAGCCTTGATGAAGCAGTGCGTGATCTTAAGACTGCTACCCGAAGATATGCAAAAAGACAGATAACGTGGTTCTCGGCAAAGGATTATGTTGTTGCGCTTGATGCCATGGATAACAACGGTATAAAAAGATTTGAAGAGATTGTAAATAATGCCGAGAAGCTCTTTTCACTTTGACGTTTTTATGGTAAAATATATATAGATGTATTCGGCATAAACGGGAGGGCAGTATGGCGAAGAAGAAAAAAAGCAATGCGTTTTGGTCTAAGCTCGCTATGGGCTTGATTTTCGTAGTTGTTGTTATTTATACTGTCTACCAT
>CAZSSE010000039.1:0-10749 GCA_964609165.1 uncultured Lachnospiraceae bacterium | reverse complement strand
ATATTATACCACGGAGATTCATACTTGTCAATACCTTTTTTGAATATTTTTTCAAAAATTTAATTTATCTACCCGCAATCTCGCTAAATCTCTTAAAATCACCCATTTTGCTCGTTTTTTCTCGCTCGCCGATTTAATTTTTTTTAAAAATTTATATTGCCATATTATCTCTTTTGTGATAAAATATAGTCACTTAGATGTTTTTATAATATTGAGAGGTATTACTATGAAGCTTTCATTTGAAGCAGTTAAAGGCATAACGGTCGGAGCCGTACGCTCCTTTGAGAATGCTGACGGAATGTATTTTGCAAAATGTACCGAAAAACAGGTGGCAGCGTGGAAGAATTTCTCCGACGCTCTTGGCGTCAACGCATCGGCCACCACAGGCATACGTCTCGACTTTCACACAAATTCGAAGCATTTTACATTCAAGGCGGCATCAGGCAGAAGATTTGAGCTTTATGTCAACGGCGTATTCGAGACCTGCTTTTTGCGCGCTGACGGCGACGATACCGTCTTTTCAGCAGATATAGTATCCGACAAAGCCGAAAACAGAATCACGCTCTTCTTCCCATCGCACGATGTTCCCGGGGTTATCTCTTACGTCGAGCTTGACGATGGCGCGAGCGTCAGACCGCATAAATTTGACCGAAAGCTTTACTTTATCGGCGACTCGATCACGCAAGGTTGGGAATCGCACTACGATTCTCTATCCTACGCTAACGTGGTTTCCGACTTTTTCAATGCAGACAGCATAATTCAGGGTGTCGGCGGAGCGTTTTTCCACGAGGACATATTTGACAGTGATATTTTGTATAACCCCGACGCCGTTATAGTAGCGTTCGGAACAAATGATTGGGGACGTTTTGAAAGTGCAGCCGAGCTTCGCAAGCACGCTTGCAAATTTCTTGACGCTCTTACCACGCGCTTTAAGGGTAAAAAGATATTCGGCATTTCGCCTATCTGGCGGGCAAACGCCGAAAGTGAATGCAGAGCCACGGGATATTTCAAGGATGTTTGCGCGATAGTTAAGGAAGAGATCGTATCTCACGGAATGGTGCTTATCGAGGGCGAATATCTTACTCCGCACATACCAGATTTCTATTCCGACGGCTACCTCCATCCAAACGGTCTCGGATTTGGCATATACGCAAAAAATCTTTGCAAAATACTTAAAAATTATTTTTGATTAATCGATATTTAAGCCTCAGAGCTATACACCGATTATTCTACAGCAAATACTCACGTAATTTCAATAAATTACACTTTTACAAAACGCACGCAGGGTCAGCAACCCTGCGTGCGTTTTTATTACTTCTTGTATATCTTTCCGAAGGGATCAACATCGTTGATCTGCTCGGGGATAATTCTTACAGAGAAAACAAAGCTCTTTCGGTCAAATCTCCACTTTTCATTAAGCCAAGGTCCGCAGGAGTTAGAACCGATTCCGTTATGACGGTAGTCAAGATAAACTACCGTATCCTCAAGCGGTTCAAGCTCAAAATCGTGCGCCGTCTTTGTCAGCATCTCTGCCGTGTAGTGCGAGCAGTTGAAGCTGAAGCTCTCGCTCTGTGCGGTATTGGTCGCAAGCAGACCGCGTCCCGCAGTATTTGCAATCGCTACCCAACGGGTATCGGCGTGCGCCATATTCTCCTGAGGTCTTACGTAGTGCTCGAAATGATCGGTAACAGTCGTCGAATATGTGGCAAGGCGTGCCGCCTTACACTTATCCATATAAGACTCTACCGGTCCCTTTGCAAAATAGCGCAGATACTCGCAATCGGCAGGCATACGGAACTCCACGCCAAAGCGAGGAAGCATTGGCACATTTTCGCTTACGTTAACATCAAAGCTGAGCTCAACGCCCTCTCCGCGTACAAAGCGATAATCTATCTCCATTCTGAGTGTAGGACGGAGGCAGGGCGTACCCATAGACATACTTACGTGAACAAGTGCCGCCTTAGCATCGGCGCGAACAAGCTCACACGAGTAGCACTTATGTGTCATATAATCATAGCCTACCCTGAACCAATCATTCTTGAGATTTCTGTCGTTATCGGTGGGTGCCCGCCAGATGTTAGGAGTGATAGGCGTAGTGAGAAGCTCCTTACCGTTATCGTTTATCGAGCAGATAAGTCCGTGTATCTTATCAACGGTATAGGTCTTAGCTCCGTCACAAACAGTGATAAGCTTCTCTCCGTCTACTGTGCAAAGCTCGCTCTTAACAGCATATACGTCGGGTGTTGACGACATTGACGCGCTTTCAAGCACTATCTGCTCAAATCCTACCTCATAGCCGGCGTCCTGCCATTCGGTAGCCGCGTTGCTTCTGAAATAGATATTTAAAGTGCAAATTCCGTCGAGAGTGCCGAGCTCTGCGGGTAGCGTATAGCTTCTGTTCTGCTGCGGACGGATATTGAGCCCTGCAACTCTTCCCTGCTTTACGACCTTGCCATTGCGCTCAATCGACCAAAGCATATCTATATCCTCAAGCGTCTTGAAGTAGCGCATATTGCGAAGACGCACAGTAGCGGTATTCTGATCGAAGGAAACAAGGCGGCAGGGGCGAAGCACCTGCTTAAGCTCAAGCATACCGGTGTGAACTCTGCGATCGGGATATACAAGTCCGTCAACGCAGAAATTCGAGTCGTTCGGTCTTGTACCAAAGTCACCGCCGTAAATATATTTAGGCTCTGCGAGAGTTCCTACGTTTACCGAGTGATCTATCATCTCCCATACGCATCCGCCGAAGAAGGAATCGTTTGCGTATATCGCCTGCCAATATTCCTCAAGATCGCCCGGGCCATTACCCATAGCATGAGAATACTCGCAAAGGAAGAAGGGCTTCTTTACGTATTTGTTCTTTGCATAAAGATTTACGCACTCGTCAGGATCGGGATACATACGGCTCTCAATATCGATCCATGAGCAATCGTAAGCCTCGTTATCCTCCTTCTTGTCAGAGTCAAGCATATCCTTGCGTCTGCGTGTGATGTCCTCTGAGTGAACTATGGCATTGGGAATTCTGCTATGAACGTATTCGTACATCTTCTGATGGTTTATACCCGTACCACTCTCGTTGCCTACTGACCACATAAGAACGCTCGCGCGGTTCTTATCGCGCTCAAGCATTCTCTGTATTCTGTCAACGAACGCCTCTGTCCAATCGGGATTATCGGTAAGCTCCTCCCAATTTTTCAGATCCCATTTACCGATTTGAACGGCCATACCGTGAGTTTCAATATCGGTTTCATCACAAAGATAGAAGCCAAGTCTGTCGCAAAGCTCGGGAAGTCTGGGGTCGTTAGGATAGTGGCTTGTACGGATCATATTTACGTTATGTGATTTAAGGATATAAAGATCGTTGAGCATATGCTCCACGGGCGTAGACGAGCCGAGAACGGGGTGGCTGTCATGGCGATTTACACCCTTACCCTTGACCTTCTTGCCGTTTACATAAAGGATCTTACCCTTGATCTCAAAGCGACGCATACCTACAGGCTGGCATATATATTCACCGCCAACCTTAAGCATAAGCTCGTAAAGCTCGGGAGACTCATCGCTCCAAAGCGCGGGAGCCTCAACGTTGATCGAGATCACTGCATTGCCGTCAGCCTTTGTCTTTCCCTCTGTGATAAGCTCTCCTGTCGGAGTGCGGAGCGTATACTCTACCTCGCTCTTTCCGTTAAGCTCTATCTCCGCGTTGATCTTACCGCTTGCAAAGTCATCCGAAAGCTCTGTCTTTACAAAAAGATCTTTAACGTGAACAAGATCTCGGAAAAGCAGATATACCTCTCGGATAATACCAGAGGATCTGATCTTATCCTGATCCTCGAGATAAGAGCCGTCGCACCATTTGAGCACGAGCACCTGAATAGTGTTTTCACCGTCAACGAGATAATCGTTGAGCACAACGTCACTCGTCATATGGCTGACCTGACTGTATGCCACAAATCTTTTATTTATAAAGAGATAGAAGCAGGAATCAACGCCCTCGAACATAATATGTATCTGCCGGGTTTTGATAGACTCGGCATCAACACAGAATGTGCGCTCGTAAAGTCCGCACGGATTGTCGTCGGGAACGTGGGGCGGATCGTTTACGAAGGGATAGTTTACGTTCGTATAATGAGGAACGTCATAGTCCTTGCCGAGAACGTACTGCCAGCTGCAAGGAACGGTAAGCTTATCAGCTCCCTCAGTGCTGTAATCCTCCGCCGTAAAATCGTCCATATCGTTCACAGACGCATAGTAACGGAAGCTCCACTCTCCGCAAAGCGACATAAACCTGTCACTCTGCGCTCGATTGCCACCTCTTGCGGCATCCTCATTGCCATACGGAATAAAATACGCCGTGGGCACCTCGCATCCTACGTGAAGATGCTCAAGCGACTTGTGGTACTTAAGTTCGGGTAACATAAATTTTCTCCTTCTTTAACTTTATTGTTCTTTATTTCTTTTTAAAGCTGTCTGCAAATGCAGTTGCAAGCGCATCACAGCGTTCATTATACGGATGTCCGGTGTGTCCGTGTACCCACACGAAGCTGACCGAATGGATCGAAAGTAATGCGTCTATTCTCTGCCAGAGCTCTACGTTGAGCACGGCAGATCTGTCTGCTTTTTTCCAACCGTTACTTTTCCATGATTCAAGCCACCCCTTGTTTATCGCATCGGTAAGGTATTTGGAATCGGACGTAAGAACTATCTCGCAGGGCTCCCTGAGTGCTTCCATTCCGGCAATCGCCGCCATAAGCTCCATACGGTTGTTGGTAGTCTCCGGCTCTCCGCCCGAAAGCTCCTTTTCGACCCCCTTGAATACGAGTATCGCACCCCAGCCGCCGGGACCCGGATTACCTCTGCAAGCACCGTCGGTATAAAGCTCAACCTTTTTCATAACA
This sequence comes from uncultured Lachnospiraceae bacterium, assembly GCA_964609165.1. Lineage (GTDB taxonomy): Bacteria > Bacillota > Clostridia > Oscillospirales > CAG-272 > HGM12713. The sequence continues at coordinate 5,851 of CAZSSE010000039.1, read as the reverse complement.
GCTTACCTGATAGTAGCTACAAAACGCAGGAATGCAGAATGTCCCTCGGGTGTACGCTTATATACTCCCGCGTCCTCAAGAACGCGCTCGAAGGTACGACCGATCTCCTTTTTTATGATCTGCTCGGTATTCTCGGGGGTAAATTCGTAGGAATCCTTGAATTTTTCAAACCATTCCTTATGCTTGACTATATCCTCGCTCTCGGCAAAGTCTCTTCCCTCGTTAATAAACCTGCACATAGTGGCGATCTCGTCGCGCAGTCTTGCTGGGAGCACCGCAAGTCCCATTACCTCGATAAGCCCGATATTCTCCTTCTTGATATTGTGAAGATCTGCGTGAGGATGGTAAACACCGAGAGGATGCTCCTCGGTCGTAATGTTGTTACGAAGCACAAGATCAAGCTCGAATTTTCCGTCACGGAAGCGGGCGATCGGAGTTACGGTATTGTGCGGCTCGCCGTCGGTATAAGCATATACAAATGCCGCTTCATCGGTGTAATTTCGCCAAGCCAGATGTATCTTGTCCGCAAGCTCAACAAGACTCTTGCGATCCTCACTGCGAAGACGTATTACCGACATAGGCCAATTTACTATTCCCGCCTCTACATTATCGAAGCACGAGAACTGTATCTTGGTATCAATAGGTGCTGTCGCCATAGCAAAGGTGTAATTACCGCCCTGCGTATGATCGTGCGAGAGGATAGATCCGCCAACGATAGGCAGGTCTGCATTAGAGCCGAGGAAATAGTGAGGATACTGAGCAACAAAATCAAGAAGTCGCTCAAATGTTCCCTTCTCTATCTTCATAGGCGTATGATCCTTTGAGAGTACAATGCAATGCTCGTTGTAGTACACGTAGGGCGAGTACTGCATATACCACTGTTTGCCTGCAAGAGTCGTCGGAATAAGACGGAGCGTCTGGCGCGCGGGTCTGCCCGCATTGCCCTCGTAACCCTCGTTTTCGGGACAAAGCAAGCACTTGGGATAACCGCTCTGCGGAAGAAGCTTCGCCGCGGCAATAGCCTTGGGATCCTTTTCCGGCTTTGAAAGATTTACCGTAATATCAAGCTCGCCGTACTTTCCCTCGTATTTCCACTTGAGATCCTTTGCAACGCGATATGTACGAATATAGTCGCTGCTGCGGCAAAGATCGTAGAAATAATCTGTAGCAAGGTTGGGAGATATAGCGTAATATGATGCAAATGTGCGAATGACCTCGCTCGGTCTCGGAGTAAGAATCCCCATAAGCATAGTATCAAACAGATCGCGATATACCACGCTGTTGTTTTCAAGCAAGCCCTTCTCCGCTGCGTAGTCGCAAAGAGCGCCGAGAATATCCTCAAGCGGCTCAACAGCAACTGTATCATCGGGCTCAACGTATTCAGCAACACCGAGCGCGGACATAATAGAATTTGTCATATAAATTCTATCCTCTTCAGATATAAGCTTTTTGTCCAGTGCGTACTCGATGAGCTGCTTTATTTTTAAAGAGATGTTTGTTGACATAATAAAGTCCCCCTATGTAATTTTCCATTATACATTATACCACTTATATTGCGGATTGTCAAAGGTTTGTAGGGATTTTAAATAATATTTTTTCATAATCGCTAAAATTACTTTTCTTATTAGAAATATTCCTTTATCCTTGACATTTTCACACAGTAATGGTACAATATACGCGATAAAAATTTTAACGGAGATAATATATGTTCAAAGAAGAAGTACGCATAAAGATACGTTCGGAGCTCTACGAGGTTGAGGAATCGCTTTTCTCCGATCTTCCCGATGATGAGAACGACCTTGCCGAGGCTATTGCAGATGCCGTTCCCGACGGCGATGATGAAAGCGATGTGCTTGAGATCAACACGCTCGGTACGCTTACGGTCGATGGCGGCAGAGTAACGTTTTCATACGACGAGACCGATAGCAGCGGCATGGAAGGATCAGTAACCGCAATAACCTATCTTGATTCCGCGCCCGAGATCGTCAGCATGATCCGCGAGGGTACGGTATCTGCCACTCTCGTATTTGAGGAAGGCAATCGACATCACTGCCTCTATAACACCCCCATTATGCCCTTTGAGATATGTGTAAGGACAAAAAAAGTAGTCAACAGGCTTAGTATTAACGGTACTCTTGAGCTTGATTACATAATCGAAATACGGGGCGCAAAGGCGGAAAGAACAAGATTTTATATGCAGGTGCTAAAGTGATTTAGCACCTTTGTTCATTTTTGCCAATTTATGACAATTAACTTTGGCTATTTTTTATGTTGACAATTTTTGTAAAATCCTTGCATTTCGCTTTGAAATATGGTAAAATATGGTTGTAGAACAAATATTCGGAGGAACAACCATGAAGAAAGCAATAAAAATATTAATAGCAGACGAAAATGCAAGCGACAGACTCGCGCTTTGCAACGAGCTTAGACGCTCGGGCTTTACAAATCTACTCGAGGCAGGAAACGGAGAGGAAGCGATAATGCAGATCGGCAAAAACCATCCAGATATAGCAATAGTCGATGTATGGCTATCGAAGCTTGACGGAATAGGAGTTTTGCGCAACTGTCAGAATCTCAAATTCGCACCCGATAAGCCGCCTGCGTTCATTGTGGTATCAATGGTGTCAAAGCAAAGCACGTTTATCGAGGCTGCCAACGCAGGCGCAGACCTTTGTCTGCTAAAGCCATATAATGTGGAAAGCCTTTGCAAGCATATCACCTCTCTCGCAAAAAGTCGCGACGGCGAGATCGAGCCCGAGCCGGAGGAAGAAAAGGCACCCGATATGGAAACGCAGGTCACAAAAATAATACATCAGATAGGCGTTCCAGCACATATCAAGGGTTATCAGTATCTCCGCACCGCAATTCTGCTTACTATCAAGGATAGCGACATCATAAATTCGGTAACTAAGATCCTCTACCCTTCTGTCGCAAAGCAGTATCAAACCACAACGAGCCGAGTTGAGAGAGCGATCCGTCATGCGATCGAGGTCGCATGGGACAGAGGCGACGTGGATACCCTCAATTCATACTTCGGCTACACTATACAGAACAACCGCGGAAAGCCAACCAACAGTGAATTTATCGCAATGATAGCGGATAATCTTAGATTAAAGTACAAAATGTATAAATAAAAATATAGGGAGTGTAGTATTAAGCCCAATAATGAACATCTCTATATGCCTTGTAAACGTCATTTTCACTATATATTTCTATATATTGCTCAAAATGAGAGACCACGCGAAAGCTCAACATAGTCCTGTATTTGCTTTATAAAAGCTTAGCAATCCCCAAAATATAATAAGCACAGGCACGTAAAAAACTGCATAGACACGCTGTATTAAATATTTTTTCTTTGCTATTGATTTTTTTCCGCAATTGTGCTACAATTAATTCGGATATTTATAATAGGAGGTTGTTATGAATAAAACGACAGTAGGAATTTTATACGATTTTGACAAAACTCTGTGTACTACAGATATGCAGGAATATGACTTTATCAAAAACCTTGATATGACCTCGGCATCATTCTGGGGTGAGGCTGCCGATATTACACGCGATCATGAGGTTGAAAAGATACTTGCATATATGTTCGTTATGATTAAAAAATGCAAGGAAAAGGGTATCAAGCTCACCGAGGAATATCTCAGGAGCTGCGGCGATAATGTAGTTCTCTACAAGGGAGTACATACGTGGTTTGACCGCATTAACAAATTCGGTGAGGAAATGGGTGTAAATATCGAGCACTACATAATCTCGTCAGGCACATATGAGATCATTCAGGGCACACCGATCGCAAAATATTTCAAACGCATTTACGCCTGCAAATATATGTATGACGAAAACGGAGAAGCAATATGGCCCGCTCTTGCAATTAACTACACGCTCAAAACACAGTATATTTACAGGATCTCAAAGGGCATCCTCGACGTTACCGACGACTATAACCTCAACCGTTTGCAGGACGAAAGCCTGCGTCGTATTGCATACCGCAATATGATCTATATTGGCGACGGAATGACCGATATTCCCTGTATGAAGATGATAAAGCAGAAGGGCGGAAAGTCCATTGCGCTCTACCCCTCGGGCAAGAGCGAGCACGTAAAACCGCTTGTAGACGATGACCGTATAAACTACGTCTGCGTTGCCGACTATTCTCCTAATTCCACGCTTGAAAAGATAGTTAAGCTTATGATAGAGAACATGGCAATCATAGAAAAGCTGAAAATGAAGGAAGAAATGCAGCTCTCTCAGTACAAAAAGACCAACGAACGCGAAGGTTGATTTTTCATTATCTAAGGAGGCATAAGAATGAAGCTTGGTTGCTCTTACTACGAAGGTCCGATAGATTCCGAGATTTTTGCGGCATATAAAAGCGCGGGTATATGCGGTATGGAAATATCGCTCTATAAAAACGATCTTGACGCGCTTGATTTTGTTGAGGCCAAGAGGCTCGCCGACGAATACGGAGTTGAGCTTTGGTCGCTGCACCTGCCCTTCGGTCCGTTTGAAATAATCGATATTTCGCGTCCCTCTATTGCAAATAGCACAGTGGAATATTTGTGCTCACTTATTGATAAGGCAGCTGCGATAGGTATAGGTGTTATGATCGTTCATCCAAGCGGTGAGCCTATTGCAGATGAGGACAGACCCGCCCGTCTTGAATGTGCCAAAAAGAGTCTTTACACCCTTGCCGAATACGCAAAGGAGCGTGGCGTGGTAATTGCCGTTGAGGATCTTCCCCGCACCTGTCTTGGAAGAAATTCCTCAGAAATTCTTGAGCTTATTTCGGTTCACCCGGATCTGCGCGTGTGCTTTGACACCAACCACCTGCTAAGTGAGAATATTCATGACTTTATTATGAAGGTGGGTTCAAAGATAATCACCACTCACGTTTCGGACTACGACGCTATCAACGAACGCCATTGGTTTCCGGGCGAGGGCGTAATAGATTGGAAGCAGCTAAAAGCAGATCTTGACGCAATCGGATACGACGGATATTGGCTCTACGAAATATCCTTCGGCGGATCAGATAAGACTGTAGACCGCAGCAGATGCCTTACCTACGACGATCTTCGTATAAATTACGAAGAAATAATGACAAACAATTCTATTACAAATATCGGAATCGGCAAAAAGGGGCTTCCGATGTTTCCGTAATAATAAAAGCTCGGGATCACTCCCGAGCTTTTATTATTCAGCGTATGTATTATATATTTTCTTTACCTCGGCAGTCGACTTTGATTCCGAAAGTCCGCTACCCTTGGGCTGTCCAACTATGACGTTTATGTAACGCTTGCCCGTACTTGGCGACTCCGCAAAGCTCACCAGACAAACGCCCGATTCATCTGTATATCCCGTTTTTCCGCCCTTTACAACAACGGTATCAAGTCTGGGATTATCTGATAATCTTCCGCTATACCACGTAGAATAAAAGCTACAGCTTCTGTCAACGTATTGCTTTACGTCATCATCCCATATCTTAAGGGTTACAGGATAAGCCTGATAGCTTGTCAGAAGCTCGGCACAAAGCGGATTATCAAGCGCATATGTCATTATGGCAGCCATCTCACGGCAGGTAGTATAATTATTTTCGTTGTGCAAACCGGTACAATTAGCAAAATTGGTATCCTTAAGTCCCAATTCCTTAGCCTTATTATTCATCAGTGCCACAAATTCAGCTTCACTGCCTGCAATATGCTCTGCTAGCGTGAGTATCGCAACAGTGTCCGACTGGTATGAAGTCAGATACAGAAGATCCTTTACCGTTAGTATCTGTCCAGCGACAATTCCTACGCCTGAGCCACCGTTATCCGACATAAACTGCACGTTTTTCTGGCTTACCGTAAGC
>CAZSSE010000038.1:0-10795 GCA_964609165.1 uncultured Lachnospiraceae bacterium | reverse complement strand
AAGTACACTTTTTTGTAAATACGCCATTTTTATATATCTGCCTTTATACAAAAAAAGACGACCGCAAAGTCGTCTTTTTTGTATGCTATGTGTTTTTGGCTACCCGTCAGATAGTATCACTATCGTCGGTAATCTTTTATTTAGCCTTAAATGTACCGCTGTCCGAGCCTACCGTGATCTTATATTCTGCTCCTACCGCAATATCCGAGGAGCTTACGATAAATACCTCGTAATCATACGTGGGCTTTTCGGAGAATACGAGCTTACCGTTCGCATCCGTGACAGAGATCTCCGTACCCGCTTCGCGAGAACCGGTAGTAATGCTGAGAACACCTCCGGAGGCAAATTCAGGAAGCTGAGCTACTATAGCCGAGCCGCTTGCAATAAATACTCCGCCGGTAATACTACCTCCGCTGACGTAGTCAAATACAGAGCTACCGCTCTTAGCCGAGGTGCTTATTCTGAGCAAGCCGTCGGACATTGAGAAATCTCCGTTTACATCTATTCCGTCGCCAAGCGCATTTATAGATATTTCACCACCCGATATTCTCAACGTACCGTCACCCTCGAACAAATCAGTATCCTTCTCGTTGGCGTCGTCCTTTCCTCCCGCAACGTTTATTCCGTCGTCGTCGGAATTAAGCTCAAGCTTACCGCCGCGAATATCTATATGAAGTGCCTCAAGCGCCTCTCGGCTTCCGAGCACCTTCAGCTCGGCGTCCACTGCGTAAATACTATCATCGGCGTGAAACGCATCGTCGCCCGTCCTGACCGTTATTTCGCCATCTACAAATATTATCGAGCCCTTTGTGTTGACCGCATCATCAAAAGCATCTATTTCAATGCTTCCGTCAACCACCAGAAGATTGCCGTTTGCCTTGATACCCTTTTTACTCGGAGCATTCGGATCGTCGGGAGCCACAGCTCCCTCACCTGCCTTGAGGTTAAATTTACCGCAATCTATCTGCACGTTTTCACTTGCGCTTATCGCATCGCCTGCCGCGCTTATCTCATAGCTGCCGTCATTGATATAAATAAATCCGCGCGTAGTATCTGTATCGTTTTTGGCACGTATACCGTCCTTACCAGCTCTTATCGCCACAAAGGCACTTGCAAGTCTTACGCTGTCATTTGCATCAAGTCCGCGCGAGGATGCGCTGATAACATAACTGCCGCCCGCTATAACAAGATCGTCCTTTGATACGATACCGTGACCGGCAGGGGACTCCACCTTAAGAGTTCCCGCTCCGTTCAGCGTAAGATCCTGCTTTGAAAACACGACCGCATCGACGTTATTTTCATCGGTCTGCGTAAAAGCTCCGCCGTTTGAAAGCTTATTCTCGGTTCCCTCGGCAAGTGTAATAAACACCTTCTTTGCCATTTTAACGTATATCGGTGCAGTCGTTGACGATGCAATATCAACGCCGTCAAGCACGATCTGTATTTTTGCGGTATCGTCGGCATCAACGATGATCGTACCGTTATCGAGCGTTCCGCGGAATATATACGTTCCCTCTTGACTGATCAACACCTTCGTGCCGCTTACCTGTACCGCATCAGATTTCGTATTGATCTTATCTCCTGCAAATTCAATCAATGCGCTAAGGCTTTCGTCGTATGCTCCGGCAAGGTCGCGCTCGGTAAACATATTGGCATAATTATTCGCAAAGCTCGTGTCAATTCCCTGCATGGTGGGATTTGATCCAAAATTGAGATTCGGCTTGCTTGCAGGCGGTGTCGGGGTTTCATTCGGAAGCTCTACATCAATAGGCGGCAGGGTACATCCACTGCTCGATTCATTATCCGCGCCACCGCTTGATCCGCTGCCGTTCCACACCTCATCAAAGGACTGACCGCAGCCTGTAAAAGACAAAAGCATTATAAGACAAAGGGAAAGAACATTCAAAAATCTCTTTCTTGCTCCTTTAATCATAAGCACCTCCTTAAAGCTGTGAATCGTTAGAATCCTGCTTAGAAACACTTATCTCCAAATTTCCGTTTCTTTCACGGATACGGTCTATCATTTCATGCTCCTTTGAAGGATCCTTAAGTGATATATTATAAGTAAGCCTGAACATGCTTCCCATATTCGTGGTCTTGACCTGAACAAGATCGTAGCTTCTCGTATATTCCTTGAAAAGCTCGTCAAAAACGCCTGTATAATCGAGATCCTCGGGTATAGTAATACGAATACTCTTATACTTTTCGGCATTTCGCTTGCAGCCCATATCAAGCCTGTTGTAGATAATGAACGCAATGCACATAATAACCGTAAAGAGGAAGGCGTAGCCTATGTATCCCATACCTGCGATAAGTCCTGCACTCATTGCAAGGAAGAGCATAACGATCTCCTTTGCCGTTCCGGGAAGCGAACGAAAACGCACAAGGCTGAATGCGCCTGCAACCGCAACACCCGTTCCGACATTACCGTTTACCATCATGATCACAACGCAAACAACCGCCGGAAGCGTAGCAAGCGTAATAACAAAGCTTTTTGTATATCTTGAGCGATACATATAAGACAGTGCCAAAAGTATACCTAACACGATAGAAGCTCCGATGCAAAGCAAAAAATCGGAAAGTCCAATGACAGCCGTAAATTCATTATCAAAAAGTCCTTTAAAAAACATAACTATGTATCTCCTTATCATTCAATGTTGGAAATATAAGCGTCTGATACGCTATTCCGTATTTTGAAAACGAGGTCTTGCAAATCCTCTGCTCCGTAAGCGCGTGTACCATCCACAGCGGCATTCCGTCGGAGCACTTTATCTCCATCATTACCTTTCCGTCTTCGAGTATCCTATCCCCGTATGGCTCAGAGTAAAGCGATATATCGCTTCTTCTGCAAAGAACATTGTCGTCAAAGGTAACCCGGAACTCTCCGCCGTCCTTTGCATAAAATGCCTCACGCTCGTATGAAAGAAAAACCGCCGGTCTCATATGACCGTAAAAATCGCAGAAATAATCTATCTCTCTTGTTATCTGTGTCTGCTTTGGCGGCGGCTCTCTCTTACATATCCAAGCCATCGCCTCAGGCTCGGTCATCGAGATGCGCCTTTTATAAACCACACTTTTGTATTTTTTCTTAAGCTCCACAAAAACAGGACTGCTTGCGTCTGCCGTCTGATAGCTGCGCACCCTCAGCTTTTCCTTATATAGGGGTTTTTCTATCGAACGACGGATAAGACGGTAATTATCGGTATCAAAATATATATTACGTATAGCAGTCCGCCCATACCTGTCAAGCGACATATACGGCTCCATTACCTCTAAGATCCCATTCTTCTGCTCTGCCGTAAGCATATATTTAATTTCATATCTTTTAAAAACCGCCTGATATGCCACAGTGCATCCTCCGCAAAAAGTGATACTGTAAATATACACCACTCAGCTTAAGCAAGGCTAAAGAATAGCCGATTTCAAAAAAATCAAACGCCATATTATATATTGCCGATTTTGTCTGCTTTGCCAAATATATTATGTTAATTATACACTTATTTGTCCTATTTGTCAATGACTTTGTTTCAAAAAGGCTGTATTTTTCATATTTATAAAAAAATATTCCGTCTTCACTTGCGAAAAAGGTATTTATGTGTTAAAATATTGATAGCTTCTTTTTAGGATGGATTTTTATGACAAAAAACAAAAAGCAAAAGCGTCGGCTCTCATTAGTGCCCGACTACGTTTTCGACACTTACCGTGACGTATCTCCCGAATTTCTCACATCACTCGGAATCAAGGCTCTGCTTATAGACATTGATAATACTCTTGCGCCCTACGAGCAGGAGCTTCCCGACGAAAATATAATAAAATGGTTCGAGGGTCTGAAGGCGGCGGGAATATGCTCTGCCCTTATCTCAAACAATCATCCTCCTCGCGTCAAGCTCTTTAATTCTCTGCTCGGACTTCACGCATATGCAGACAGCGGGAAGCCGGGAGGAAAAGCATTGATACAGGCTATGAAGGATATGGACGTTGACATATCGGTCACGGCGGGGCTCGGAGATCAGTTGCTTACAGATACGCTTGCGGTACACAGACTTGGAATGATCTCGATAATCGTACCGCCGATAAACGACAAGCGCACGCTTTTCTTCAGATTTAAGCGTTGGCTTGAAAAGCCCTTTATGAGAAGATACCGCAAAAGAGAGGCGAGAAAGGTTAAAAACAAATGAAAAGAATAGAATATGCGACCTTCGGACCGGGAGGAAACAGCGAATCCTTCTATGCCGACGGCAAAAAATCGACAGTTGAAGCTCCGCTTTGGGTGAAGCAAAAGGGGCTTGACGCATACGAATACGAGGCAGGAAACGGACTGACCGCGGGAGACGCTACACTCAAAAGGATCGGAGACGCGGCACGCGAAAACGGAATACTTATGTCGTTTCACACGCCGTATTTTATATCACTCTCGGGCGTTGATCCCGAAAAGCGGCTCAAGAGCATTGATTACATCAGCCGTTCGCTCCATGCCGCCGAGCTTCTCGGAGCAGATACTATAGTAATACACGCAGGCAGCGCGGCAAAAATAACGAGAAGCGAGGCTATGGCACTTGCGTCGGATACGCTATGCAAAAACCTTGAGGTCAACGGAAACACCGATATACGTATGGGAATTGAGACTATGGGAAAGGTAAACCAGCTCGGTACGCTTGATGAGGTAATAGAGCTTTGCAAAATATCGCCAATGTATCATCCCGTAGTGGATTTCGGTCATCTCAACGCGCGTAATATCGGCTCTTACTTTACCGATTGCGACAGCTATCGCGCAGTGTTTGATAAAATAGCCAATGCCCTCGGAGACGAATACACGTTCAATCTCCACTGCCATTTTTCAAAGATAGAATACACAGGAGCCGGTGAAAAAAAGCATCTTACCTTTGCCGATACGGTATACGGTCCCGATTTCGAGCCACTCGCAGAGGCGATCATTCGCGAGGGAGTTGCTCCGCGAATTATATGTGAATCCGACGGCACGATGGCTGAGGACGCACTATGGATGAAAAATATTTACAAAGCAAAAGGAGAAAACATATGACACAGTTAGAAAGATTTCAGTCTGCGCTTAAAAGCAGTGAATTTGACGCGGCAATAATATCGTCAGAGCTCAATCAGAGGTATATCTCGGGATTCAATTATACCGACGGATATATTCTTATCGGTCGTGAGAAGGCATATCTGCTCACTGACTTTCGTTATATTGAAGCCGCTAATACCTCGGTAAAAGACTTTGAGATAATTATGCCGAACAAGTCTATGATCGCCGCAGTTGCCGAGCTAATCGGTGATAATGGCTACAAAAGAGTCGCCGTGGAGGATGCCGAGCTGTCATGCAAAATGCTTGAAGTATTCCGCGAAAAAATGCCCACAGATTGCGAGCTCGTATTCGGCGCATCGGATATGCTCTCAAAGCAACGCATGGTAAAGCTGCCCTATGAGCTTGATCGCATTGCAAAGGCGCAATCGATAACAGATGCGGCATTTGAGCATATTCTTGGATTTATCTCGACCGACGTCACCGAGATAGACGTAGCGCTTGAGCTTGAGTTTTTTATGCGCCGTCACGGCGCGGAATCGCTCGCATTTGAGACCATCGCGGTATCGGGTCCCGCATCATCCCTGCCCCACGGAGTTCCATCTGATTGCAAGCTCCGCCGCGGCTTTCTCACAATGGACTTCGGGGCAAAATACGAGGGGTATTGCTCGGATATGACAAGAACGGTGGTCATCGGAAAAGCCGACGAGGATATAAGAAAGGTATATAACACCGTGCTCTCCGCACAGCTCAACGCACTTGAAAACATAAAGGGCGGTATGCTTTGCCGCGATGCCGACGAGCTCGCACGCTCGGTAATTCGCAACGCCGGCTGGGGAGAGGCATTCGGGCACAGCCTCGGTCACGGAGTTGGTATGTTCATTCACGAATCCCCCTCGCTCTCTCAAAAGGCCGCAGAGGATTTCCGCCTCGCACCAGGTCACGTGGTTACAGTAGAGCCCGGTATCTATCTTCAGAGCAAATACGGCTGCCGAATTGAAGATATGATCGCCATAAACGAGGACGGAAGCATACGCAACTTCACAAAAAGTCCCAAGCAGCTTATAGAGATTTGATGTAGGATATGAAAATAAAAGGTGCTATATTTGATATGGACGGCACGCTCGTTGATTCTCTTTCATTCTGGCCTGTCACTTGGAAAAAGATCGGTAAGAAGTATTTCGGAATCGACGACTACGATCCCGATCCCGAGCTTGCCAAGAAGGTACAGACAATGCTGCTTTGCGACGCAGCGGCATTTCTGAACGAGACCTGCAAGCTTGGCGCGGATAACGATGAATTTAAGAACTATCTCTGTGAGGAGCTTGCCGAGTTTTACAGAAAGGTCGCCACAGTAAAGGTCGGTGCGTTTGAATTCCTTGAGCACTTAAAGAAAAACGGCGTTAAGCTCTGCCTTGCGACTGCTACTCAATCCGAATACGCAAGGATCGCATACACGACGCTCGGACTGGATAAATATCTGCCGATCTTCATCTCCTGCACCGACATCGGCAAGGGCAAGGATAAGCCCGATATTTATCTGAAAGCTCTCAAGCTGCTCGGCACCTCACCCGATGAAACATATGTTTTTGAAGACTCCTACGTGGCACTCAAAACAGCAAAATCGGTGGGGATACACCCCATTGGAATATACGATAAATACAATTTCCACAAGGATATGGAGAGCATTTCCGAGATATACATAGGTCCGGATATGGATATGCGGGATCTTATAAAACTAATATAACAGAAAAGGGGCTGACGTGTCAGCCCCTTTTATTTGCTTTACAAAAGCGATGCAGATGTATTGTGCAAGCTGATGAATTGTTGTAAATGTATTGACGAATTTATGCGTATATGTTATAATCGTAATAGAGTATCCTTTTAATGGATAACAAAAAATAATGAAAAGGAGATATGTTATGAAAAATGTGAAAACAACAACGATCAAGATTCGCCACAGAAGCCTTGCGCTGCTATTGCTTATTCTTATAGCATTTTCAAATGCCTCCTGTAACGTTGAGGATATCGTGCTCGACCTAATCGGAAATACAAACGAGTCGACGTCAGCACTCAACACAGAAGATCTATCGGAAGATAGCGATGTATCAACAGAACCGCCAACCGAGGACGTAACCGAACCTGAGGTAATAATTCCGTATAACAAAGAAATCGAAGCAGAAATACAAGAAAAATATTGGCACCAATACATCGGCTCTAAGCCCGATTATGCGGAAATTCCGTATGAGTGGACAACACCTCCAAAAGTTCAGTATTACGGTCAATTCGGTAACGCATATATGGTGTATTTGTGGTGCGATGAGACCACGGGAAGAATTGGGGCATATTTTGTTGAAGGATATGAGTTTCGTTATGAAGGAGAGCGTCAGATATTAGCGTATAAGAATGGGATTTTTTATACGCTTGAAGAATCCTTGGAGCATAATTTTATAGATTTGAAGGATCTTGAAGCTATTCACAGTGAGTTTAAAGAGCTTAACAGCTCAAACTATAAGCAGATATATATGCGTCCGCCAGTCGATGACTATGAGGTCATTCCGGGAGAGATTGAAATAAGAATACAACCCGAATATAATAGTAAAGAGTATGACATAGAAGATTTTTCGGATATTGGTTGTACTAAATTAGAGTATGGTCCAAGCGAAGAACTTGAATCACATTTGATATATCGCTACTTCAGATTATATTTGCCTGCGGAGACTGAAGAAGAAGTCGTAAAAGCAATACGCGTTTTAGAGGCAAGAGAAGATATTTATTCTGCCATACCGATAGTTCCGTTTAAACTTGATGCTTTACCAAATGATAGCGAGTATGGTTCGCTTTCATCCGATAATTATTGGGCAATAAATAAAATATCGCTGCCACAGGCTTGGGACGAGATAACCGGAAAGTCTGCTATATTAGTTGGAGTTATCGATTCTGGTATAGATAATACGCATCCTGATCTTCAGGGGCGTGTAAACACAAGCTTAAGCAAATGCTTTGTTGACGGCTGCGGCTGTACAAATGGATTGACGGATAATACCGGGATGGAACTGCGGTAGCAGGAATCATAGGTGCTCAAGGAAACAATTCAATAGGCGTGTCGGGCGTATGCTGGGATGTTCAATTAGTTTCATTAAAAGTTTTAGACACCGGAAACGGAACTGATTCAGCCATCGCCAATGCTATTAATTATGCACAGGAAAAAGGCATAAAGATATTGAACATGTCTATGGGCGTTTATCATAATCACGAAAATATTGAAAAAGCCATTTCAAATTATGACGGGTTGCTCGTGTGCTCGGCAGGGAATGATTCTTGTAATATCGATGCTAATATGGTGTATAAATATTATCCGTCGTCGTATACTTTCACTAATATTATATCTGTTGGCGCAAGCACTTCGTCTGATACGAAGAAAAGCACCTCCAGTTACGGAGCAACATCGGTAGATATTTTCGCACCGGGAGAAAATATATTATCTACATACCCAATAGCATTATGCAGGGCAGGCACCTGTGGATATGACCATAGTGCCGAAGGAGCATTTTCAGAGGGCTATCATTATTTTCAAAACACATCTGCCGCAACGCCATTCGTTGCGGGTGTAGCGACACTGATACTGTCTAAGGATCCTTATTACTCAACCACATTTCTTAGACAAAGAATACATGGCTATGTAGATAAGATAGATGAATTTGAAGGATTATGTGCTTGGGGTGGTCGTTTAAACGCATATAGATCCGTGCACATAACTCATTCGTATGACGACTCGTGTTCACAATATGACAGCAGTAATCACAAGATATATTGTGTGTGTGGAGAATACAAACTACAGTCACACACGTATACACAACGCTATGCTCAATTGTCTGCACTATCTCATAAAGCATATTGCAAATGTGGGGCGTACACTACCGAAGCGCACACCACGGGAAGTCCAAATTCGTCGGGAGTAGCCACCTGTACCAAATGCGGCTATGGCGTACAGCTATGGGGAGGCAAACCCGAAACGGAAACAGAATAAAACAGCAAAAGCTCCGCAGAGAAGATCTTCTCTGCGGAGCTTTATTTTATCTTACGTTGAGATATACGAGCATATCGCTCTCGCCGCGGTTAGCAAAGCAATGATACGGTATCATTCTGATATTCGTTGATTCAAATTTGAGCGAATAGGGAGCATAAAGCTTACCGTTTTCGGTATCAATGCGGTAATATCCGGCACAGTCTATCACGTTTCGACACAGCTCATCGCTATAAGAAACCTTTGCGTCGGCAACCTTCTCGGAATCAATATAGAGCTTATGTACTCCACCCTCGTTGTCATTTGCCTCTGCGCAATAGATCATCGGTCCGTAGCGAAGCGCAGCCTTGCCAAGATTGCGAACCACGTTGACCGAGGACGCAACAAGCTCGGGCTTCATTTCAAGTGCTATCTCGACGTTACCTGCACCAAAGCAAGCGTAACCATTCTCCATACGGTAATCGGCATCGGTCCAAAATCCGTGACACCATTCGGGGATACGTACCCTGATCGGCGCATCTGAGCTTATCTTTATCTTGTTATCATACGGATAATCCGTCACTACCGACACCTTTGCAGAGCCGTTATCATATATGCTGTCTGCAAACTGATTTACGTATACCTCCCCGCTCTTCTCATCATATGAATACATATAATTTCCCATAGACGAAAGCAGGCGGACAAGATTTGGCGGACAGCACGAGCAATCAAAGACCTTCGGACGCTGAGTTATAGGCCAACGCTCGTTGCTTGCAAGCGTATTAAGTCTGCTTCGTTCCACAAAGAAGATCTCAAGCGGATTTTCGTAAAAGAATTTATCTCCGTCAAGCGATATGCCCGAAAGCATTCCGTTATACATTTCAAGCTCGATCACATCGGCATACCTTGCCGCATTATCGGGATCAAGCACCATCATTCTCTGTGCAAAGAACATAAGCCCGATAGAAGCGCAGGTTTCGGCATAAGCGCCTGCATTGGGAAGATCGTATGGTATGGTAAAGCTCTCGCCGCGATAATCCGAGCCTATACCACCCGTAACGTACATTTTTTTGTTGGTTATATTATCAAAGAGTGCGATACACGCCTCTTTAAGCTTCTCGTCGCCGCTCTCAAGCGCAAGATCAGCCATTCCCGCATAGAGATATACCGCACGGACAGAATGTCCGAAGGCTTCCCTCTGCTCTCGTATCGGCAGATGATTTTGCGCGTAGTATGGAGATTCGAATATATCGGGCTCGGTATTTCCCTCCGCTCCGCGGTTTTCAAGGAAGAATTTGCAAAGCTCAAGATATTTTGCCTTTCCCGTTGTCTTATACATACGGTACAGTGCAAGCTCGATCTCCTCATGCCCCGGAGTTATAAACGCCGCCGAACGATCCTTTACGAACACTTTTTCTATACAGTCGGCGTATTTTTCCATAAGCCTGAGAAATCTGTCTTTCCCGGTTGAGTCGTAATAAGCGCAAGCCGCCTCCATAAGATGTCCGGCACAATAAAGCTCGTGCCAACCGCGGCAGCTCCAGCGAGCCTCGGGCTTAACGACAGTAAAATATATATTGAAATAACCGTCCTCACACTGATTTTTTTCAATAAGATCAATGATCTGCTCTATTTTCTGCTCGAGATCGGGACGATCCTCGCGAGAAAGTATATATGCTGCGCCCTCCATCCATTTTGCAACGTCGGAATCCCAAAAGAAGTGCGGTTGATTGGGCTCGCCCTCCTTCTGT
>CAZSSE010000037.1:0-10817 GCA_964609165.1 uncultured Lachnospiraceae bacterium | reverse complement strand
GTTGTACGCGACTATGGCGCGGATACGCTTCGCCTTTATGAGATGTTTATGGGACCGCTTGAGGTGTCTAAGCCTTGGAGCGATCAGGGCGTTGAGGGCGCGAGACGTTTTCTTAACCGAGTATGGGCGTTCTTTACCGAGCCGGATAATATTATTGACGGCGAGATGCCTGCGCTTGATAAGATCTATCACAAGAGCGTAAAAAAGGTCACTGAGGACTTCGAGAAACTTGCGTTCAATACGGCTATTTCTCAAATGATGATATTTGTAAACGCAGTTTATAAGGATGGCAAGTGCCCGAGAGCATATGCCGAGGGACTTATCAAGATGCTTTCCTGCATCTGCCCGCATATTTGCGAGGAAATTTGGGAGCTTCTCGGACATACCGATACCATAGCTTATGAGAGCTGGCCTACCTATGACGAGGCTAAGACCGCAGACGACACTGTAGAGGTAGTGCTTCAGATCAACGGTAAGCTTAAAGGCAAGATAAATCTTCCCGTTGATATGCCAAAGGACGAGGCTATTGCCGCAGCCAAGGCGGACGAGCGAATTGCGTCGGCAATCGTGGGCAAGACAATAGTAAAGGAAATTGCAGTTCCCAATAAGATAGTAAATATTGTTGTTAAATAAACTGAATTAAAATAATGGTGTCGTATTGCGGCACTGTTATTTTTCGGAAAGGATAAGCTATGTTCAAAAAAGCTATTCCCGTATTTGCCGAGGGACAGGAAAGCGCGCTGAATTATCATCTTACGCTTTTTGACGAGGTAAAGTCGCTCAAAAATACCGTTTTATATATTTCGGCATTTTCATTTTACAGACTTTTCGTAAACGGCAGATTTGTATGTATGGGACCCGCACGTACCGCAAGAGGATATGCAAGAGTAGATGCGATCGACCTTACGGCATATGGAGCTGATGCTAAAAATACGGTTGAGATTCAGGTGTCGGGATATAACTGCGGATCGCTTTCAACGGCAAGACAGACATCATTTGTCGTGTGTGAGCTTCGGTGCGGCGATGACGTGATACTCTGCACGGGCAGAGATTTCGAGGCATATCTTGATTCGAGACGCATACGTAATACCGAAAGATACTCGGCTCAGCGACATTTCGGAGAAATATTCAGGCTTGAAAGCAAGGATTTCAGGGAAAGCTCAAAAAGGGTAAGACTGGTGCCCGCAAGCAACACTCCGAGCTATCTTCCGCGTGTTGTTCCGTTGCAGACCTATGAGCTTATATCTGCCGAGGGATATGCGTCGATAGGAAGCTTTACGTTCGATGAAAGCCTGCCGTGTCGACCTATTCGATCTTCCTTCCCGATAGGAGAGGAGTGGGGCAGATTTGATGAGAATGAGGTGTATTCGCATCCTTTTCGTTGGGTACAGAAGCAACGCACCGATAAAATAAGAGGCTGCGGAAAATTTCCGATCGAGCTCTGCGAGGGTGAATACGTTACGGTCGATATGAAGCAGATCGAATGTGGATTTATTTCGTGGAGCGGAAAGGCTCTTGAGGACGCCGACGTGGTCATCGCTTACAGCGAGCTTTGCGAGCCGGACTGCTTTAAATTTACCGATATAAACTGCCATAACGTAATAGAATATTTTGTAGACGGCGGCAGGGATGTCGATGAGCAGAGCTTTGAGCCATATACCTGTAACGTAGCGATATTTATGGTTAAGAGCGGCAAAGTCAGGCTTTCTTCGTTTGGAATACGTACATATGAGCATGATAGAGCAAGGTTTATTAAACGAGAGATCAAAGATGATGAGCTTGCAAGAATATACCACGCGGCGGAGGCGACCTTTGCGCATAATGCGGTCGATATTTATACAGATTGCCCTTCGCGCGAGCGTGCCGGATGGCTTTGCGACTCGTATTTTACGGGGAGAGCGGAGTATTTTTTGACGGGCAAGAGCACCGTAGAGGATGCTTTTCTTGAAAATTATTGCCTTTACGAGAACGACGGATGCTTTCCTTGCGGTGTGCTTCCTATGTGCTATCCGTCCGACGAGCACGAGAATAACATATTTATTCCGCAATGGGATATGTGGTACGTGCTTGAAGTAAGGGAATATCTTACAAAGCGAAATAAGACGGTGGATAAAGAGCTTTTCAGAAAAAGCGTTATGGGAATTGTAAAATTTCTCGAGAACTATGAAAACACCGACGGCCTTTTGCAGAATTTGCCGAGCTGGAATTTTGTTGAGTGGTCGAGCGCAAATTCATGGGTTCAGGATGTGAACTATCCGACAAATTTTCTCTATGCAGAGGTACTCAGGGCGGCGGGATCGCTTTACGGGAGCTCCGCGCTTATTAAAAAGGCTGAAGGAGTAGCGAAAAAAACACGCGAGCTTTCATTCGACGGTGAGGTGTTTATCGATAACGCCGTCAAGGACGCGGACGGCGTGCTGCATAATACACGTAATTCTTCCGAGGCGGGGCAATATTACGCATTGCTTTTTGGCGGAGTGGATATAAACGATGCCAAATATTCAAGTCTGAAAAAGCACATCTTTGAGAATTTCGGCAATTTTGACACCACGGATCGTGAATTTGTTGCGGTCAATGCTTTTATAGGATTTTATCTTAAAATGTGGGCACTTATGGAGATGGGCGAGCGAGAGCTGCTTTGTCAATGCATAAAGGAATTTTTCGGAGGTATGGTCGCATCTACCGGAACGCTCTGGGAATATAAGCAAAGGTACGGAAGTCACGATCACGGATTTGCGTCATTTGCGACTGTTGCCATAGATTTTATAGAGAATCAGAATAAATCTTAAAAAAACTATTGACAAATCGAAAAAGATAGGGTATAATAGTAACGATTTTGATTGCTCCGGCAATATGCGGAGGGAGGGAAACAGAAATGGCAGAGATCAGAGTAAAAGAAGGCGAATCCCTGGATAGCGCACTTCGTCGCTTTAAGAGAGCTATGGCTCGTTCCGGCGTCCTTACCGAGCTTCGCAAGAGAGAACACTATGAGAAGCCCAGCGTAAAGCGCAAGAAGAAGTCCGAAGCTGCTCGCAAGAGAAAGTATAAGTAATTTAATGCTTGCGATAATTAAAGTTAAAAGCAAAACAGAGTTGCGTATGCAGCTCTGTTTTTGTTTATATGCAAATAAGATTGAGATCCCATGCGGGAACGTAAGGATAACGGCGGTAGTAGAGCTTGTAATCGGGATTTATACTATGTATCAGCAGAGGTAGATCGAATATATCCTCGCTCCTGTGATAAGCCGATACCAATAGCGCAGGCTTGTATCCGAGTATCGTTTCGCGCGATCCGACTATCGCCTCTCGCTCTGCACCCTCAACGTCGTATTTAATATAATCTACGCCATTGCCGTCAAGAACAGAATCAAGAGAGCGAGCCGAGACCTCGACCGATTTTGCAGTCCTGAGCGGTGCGAAGATTCCCGAATTTCTGTTACCCTCTCCGCCGAATATAAGCGTTGTATCCTTGCTCCACGCCGCAGCGTTGAGGGGTACAAGTCGTGCTTTACCGTCAAAGGTATTGCAGTAGTCGTGCAGCTTGCGGAAATTGCGCCGATCCGGCTCAAAGGCATATACAGTCTCTATATCCGGACAATATCCGAGAAGCTCGCGTACTGTGTCCCCGTTGTACGCGCCGAGGTCAGCGGCAGAGCGATAGCTTTTTGCTCCGAGCAGAGAATAGCTTTCGTTTTTGTCGCTTTCTGCATTAAAAAGATATGATAGCTTTCCGCTAAGCTTATAATTTATTACGTTACTATATATTTTTTTTGAGGTCTCGTCTGCGAGCAAAGAATATACCCGCTCTGATTTTTCTTTGTTTTTCTTAAAAAATTCATATGTAAAAAGATTTTCTCCGCAGACGGGAACATCGGGCGCATACATCTCACATTCGGTGTCGATCTGCTTGAAAAGCTCAAGCACGGCGGGAAGAGATGATCCGAACGATAGCAGAACGATGATGCTTTCCGCACCGTATTTTTCCTTTACATCGGAATACGACATAACTACCTTGCCGTGAAACGAATGACCGCGGACAAAGCCGTCGCTTGCGAAGAAGTCTGCAATGCGTATTCCGTATTTTTCGCAGACCGCAAGTATTTTGTCAGCACCGTTCCCCATTCCGTACATAACTACGGTCTTGTCGGTCGATGAGAGATAGCTCCAAAGATCCCCACGCACTAAATTATCCGAAAAATTCATAATAAACTCCTTGACGGCGTTTTTTTGCTGTGATATAATTATCTTAACAATATTTTAGCATAAAGCGGAGGGAAAATCAATATGGATTGCTTATTTTGTAAAATAATCGAGGGTACTATACCGTCAAGTAAGGTGTACGAGGACGATATGTGTCTTGCGTTCCGCGACATAAATCCTCAGACGCCTGTTCACGTTCTTGTTATCCCCAAGTGTCATATCGCATCGATGGACGAGATAAGTGCCGAAAACAGTAGGTATATAGCTCACATTTTCGAATGTGTGCCAAAGATAGCGGCTGCGGAGGGACTTACGAACGGCTACCGCCTTATCTCCAACTGTGGCGCGGATGCCTGCCAGAGCGTTAAGCACCTGCATTTTCATATACTCGGAGGCCGTCAGCTCCCCGAGAATATGGGCTAAATAATGGGACACGGAGTACCTCCCCCTGTTAACGGGGAGAATGAATTAAAAGTAGAAGCGCCAAAGGGATTGCGGGATGTTCCAAGATTTTTGAGAGAGCTTATCGGCGGCTTTTTTAAACGGTTTGCCTACATATTCAAGATGGTATGGGAGACAGGGCACTGGATATTTGCTTCGCTCCTTATTGCGGCAATTCTCAGCGGTCTTGTTCCCGTGATAAGCTCTGTAATATCAAAAAATATACTTAACGAGCTTCAGATGCACTCGATGCAATACGATAAACCTGCCTTTTGGGGCTCGTCTGTGCTGCTGCTCATCATTTTTATGTTTCTGTTTCAGATATTGCAGGATCTTGCATCGCGTCTTAACTCATTTGTCACGCGTATTGCCGGAGAAAAGGTGGTCAGATATGTTAAGCTTCAGATAATGAACAAGGCAAAGGAGATCGATCTTTCGTCATTCGATCTGCCGGAGTTTTACGAAAAGCTTGAGAATGCCAACCGCGAGGCGGGGCACAGACCCATACAGGTGATGAGTCAGACACTGAGCATATTCAGCGGCATAATCAAGCTTGTCAGCTACACGCTAATACTTGTGGCAGCACCTGATATGTGGTGGATGGCACTCGTGATGGCGGCGGTGTCGATACCTAAGGCGATCATCAATTTTCGATACAGACGCAAGACCTTCGGATACATACGTCGGCGTTCTAAGGAGCGCAGGCAGATGAATTATTACGCCGACCTTATGGTGAATAAGGATATGGTCAAGGAAATACGTATGTTCGATCTCGGTGATGAATTTACAAAGCGCTATGAGGATGCGTTCGGAGTATATTATAAGGGTCTGCGCTCTTTGATAGTCAGCGAAAATCTTTGGCACGTGACGATGACGGTCGTATCGTCTGTCGTTACCTGCGTTTTGTACGTTATAATTGCGAGCAAGGTCTTTTACGGCGAGATAATGATAGGAGACTATTCTCTGTACACGGGTGCGTTGATGTCGGTATCCGCTAGCGTAGTTTCGCTTATAGAGCACTCTGCGCAGATATACGAGGGAACCTTGTTTATCGACAATCTTATGTCCTTCGTTGATGAGAAGCCGAGTGTAGTGCCGCGGACGGACAAGCCGGAGCACGTGTTGCACGGAGTTCCGCACACTATAGAATTTGATAACGTCAGCTTTTCCTATCCGGGAAGCGAGCACAAGGTTCTTGACGGCATCAGTCTTAAATTCCGTCCGGGCGAGACCGTTGTTCTCGTTGGACTTAACGGCGCAGGAAAGACCACGTTTATAAAGCTTTTGACAAGACTTTACGATCCGACCGAGGGTAGAATATTGCTTGACGGTAAGGATCTGCGCGATTACGATACGCGAGAGCTTTACAATATGTTTGGCATAATCTTTCAGGATTTTGGAAAATACGCTGCGAATATCAACGAAAATATTATGTTCGGAGATATTCACCGTGACAAGGTATCGGACGACGAGATAAGGACGGCGGCAAGGCAGGCGAATGCCGAGCACTTTATAGAGCAGCTTCCGGGAGGATATGAGACACCGCTTATGAGATATTTTGAGCAGGACGGCATAGATCTCTCGATCGGTCAGTGGCAAAAGCTGGCGATCGCACGCGCGTTTTACAGCAATTCCGATATACTTATACTTGATGAGCCGACAGCATCGCTTGATCCGATAGCAGAGCAGGAGATCTTCAATCAGTTCGACGAGCTTCGTCGGGATAAGACGACCATTTTTGTCTCACACCGACTTTCAAGCGCAACGACAGCCTCAAAAATAATCGTATTGGAGCAGGGCAGGCTCGTTGAGGAGGGAACTCACAGAGAGCTTATGGATAAGCACGGAAAATATTATGAGCTTTTCTCAACGCAGGCAAGCAGATATATTGAAAGCTCGGATCCCCTTCGTCCCCCGGAATTTCCACATATGCATGGGGAACACAGACGTCCTCCATTTGACGGGAACGAATGTCGACCGGAGCGGTTTTAACAGCCGTCAAAATAGCCTATTTTGAGTAGGCTTTGTGCCTTTTGCTTCGTAAAAGCTACAAAAAAATAAAAATTCTCTCTTGTTGACTAAAAAACAGTTGACAAAGAGAGAATTTTTTTATATAATGTAATATGCAAATTTGTAATAATTATTTATAGAGGTATATACGTTATGAAGGTCAAAGTAGTAAAGTTTGGCGGAAGCTCTCTTGCTGATGCCGAGCATTTCAAGCAGGTTGCGAGCATTATAAAGGCTGATCCTAACCGCAGATACGTTGTTGCGTCGGCACCCGGTAAGCGTTTCAAGGAGGATATTAAGGTTACGGATATGCTCTATGAATGTTATGAGAGGATCCGCAATCACGAAAGCATCGACGAGCTCTATGATATGATAGTCGATAGATATAATTCCATTATAGAGGGGCTTGAGCTTGATTTTGATATTAGCGGTGAGCTTGATTACATAAAGAACGCTATGACGCACCGCGCGGGACGAGATTTTGCCGCAAGCCGCGGAGAATATCTTAACTCTCTCATTTTGGCAAAGTACCTTAAGTTTGATTTTATAGATGCCGAGAACGTTATATATTTCAAGGACAATGGAACTCTTGACGAAGAAAAGACCAACGAGGCTATGCGTGAGGAGCTTATTCAGCATAAGAATGCAGTTGTCCCGGGATTTTACGGAGTAATGCCAAACGGAACGATCAAGACCTTTTCGCGCGGCGGCTCGGATATTACGGGATCGATAGTTTCAAGAGCGATCGAGGCTGATATATACGAGAATTGGACCGACGTTTCGGGATTCCTTATGGCGGATCCCAGAATAATTGACGATCCATGCCCCATAAAGACTATCACCTACAGAGAGCTCCGTGAGCTTTCTTACATGGGTGCTACGGTTTTGCACGAGGATGCGATCTTCCCTGTAAAGAATGCTAAAATTCCGATAAACATCAGAAACACCAATCGTCCGCAGGATCCCGGAACGATGATCGTTGCCGAGAACGTAAACGATTTCGATCCCGATAAGATAATTACGGGCATCGCGGGACGCAAGGGCTTCTCGGTTATTACGGTTGAGAAGGATATGATGAACTCCGAGGTCGGATATGTAAGACGTGTGCTTGAGGTGCTTGAGGATAACGATATTTCGTTTGAGCATCTTCCCTCGGGTATAGACAATATGAGCGTGGTTATCGAGAGCGCGCTGCTTGAGGGCAGACGCGATAAGGTGCTGACGTCTATTAACAGGGCCGTACACGCTGACAGCATTACTATAGAGGACGGACTTGCACTTGTGGCTATCGTCGGCCTCGGTATGGTCAAGTATAAGGGTACCGCGGCAAGAGTGTTCAATGCCATTTCAAGTGCGGGAATAAATATCCGAATGATCGATCAGGGCTCAAGCGAGTTCTCAATCATAGTCGGTGTCGAGGAGCACGACTTTAACAATGCACTTTCGGCAATATACAAAGAATTTGTAAAATAATGTTGATATGACCGCCTGCGGTTCGCGGGCGGTCGTTTTGTGCCTTGTGCCTGATTTCGACAAAATATCGAATGGCAAAAAAATAAATTGACGAAAAAATAAAAAATTCGTTTCAAAAAAAGTATATTTGAGTTTTTTTGCGTACATTATTTATGCTTTGAATTTTTTTGGTGAAGGAGTCTGCTATGAGTGGGATGATCCCGCGTGAAATAATCGACGAAATAATACAAAGAAGCGATATTGAGCAGGTCATCGGCTCATATGTTACGCTTAAGCGCGCAGGCTCTAATCTGAATGGGCTATGTCCGTTTCATAACGAAAAAACTCCGTCGTTCACCGTATTTCCCGCGACAAAAAGCTTTTATTGCTTTGGATGCGGCGCGGGCGGCGATGTGATAACCTTTGTAATGCGCACCGAAAATCTTGATTATCGCGGTGCTGTCGAGGTGCTTGCACAGAGAGCTGGCATAACGATTCCAGAGGATGGTTCGGAGAGGGAGAGCGCGGTTCCCAGAAAACGTATATATGAAATGAATCTCGAGGCGGCAAAATTCTTCAGAAGCTGCTTGCTTGATGAGCAATACGGCAAGGAGGCGCTTGAATATCTGCACGGAGAGCGCAAGCTGAGTATGGCTACGATCAAGCACTTCGGCCTTGGGTATTCGCCAAACAATGCGTGGCTACTCACCAATCATATGAAGAGGCTCGGCTTTACCGACGAGGAGCTTGTTACGGGCTTTCTTTGCGGTAAGGGCAGAAGCAGTGGACATACATACGATTATTTTTGCAACCGTGTCATATTTCCGATTATAGATACGTCTGGAAATATAGTGGCATTCGGCGGACGGGTTATGGATGATTCCAAGCCGAAGTATCTTAATACGTCGGATACGCCCGCCTTTAAAAAGAGCCGACATTTGTTTGCACTCAACTTTGCAAAAAAGCACTGCGAGGAGCAGATGCTTCTTTGCGAGGGATATATGGATGTTATAGCACTGCACGCTGCAGGCTTTGAGAACGCGGTGGCAACGCTTGGAACGGCGATAACCTCGGAGCAGGCGAGGATATTCGCAAAATACACAAAAAAGGTCATTATCTGCTATGATGCCGACAGCGCGGGTCAGAGCGCGGCGCAAAAGGCAATGCGATTGCTCGGCGAGGTTGGTGTTGAGGTCAGAGTTCTTAAGCTTTCGGGCGCAAAGGACCCAGATGAATATATTAAAAAATTCGGAGTTGATAGCTTCAAGAGAGCGCTTGGCGAGAGTAAAACGGGATTTGATTATAATCTTGAAAAGATCGCAAGCGCGCACGATCTTGAGCTTCCGGAGGAGAAGATCAAGGCTTCTGCTGACGTATGCGCTATAATTTCGGGCGCGTATGCGGAGGTAGAGCGCGATATATATATCCGTCGTGCGGCAGAACGGCTCGGTATAAGTGCCGACGCACTTAAGCGCGACGTAGACCGACAAAGGCGTGCCAAGGCGCATGAGGCAAAGCAAAAGGAGAGCCACGACGCTCAGCTTTCGGTAAAAAATATCGGAGACAGAGTTAATCCCGATGCCGCAAAGTACATAAGGGCAACTGCGGCGGAGGAGGCTTTGCTTGGACTTATGCTTGTTTTCGACGAATTCAGGCGAGCGGCGGCAAATCAGGAGGTGCCAATAGGTGCCGATGATTTTGTAACCGATTTCAGCCGTCGCGTATTTCTTGCGCTGTGCGAGCTTGAAAACAGCGAGGCAGGATATTCAAAGGCGATGCTCGGGCAGATGTTCGACATCGACGAGATGGGCAGGATAGAGAAGATCGAGCTGGACCGTCGGCGTCTGGCACGCAATGACAGAGAAGTGTTTATGTCTTGCATAGAGAGCATAAAGACCGAAAAAAGCAGAATGAGTGCAAATAATACTGCCGATCGCTTTGATGATTTGAAAAAAATGCAGGAAGCTTTAAAAAATAAAAAGAAAAGATAAAATACATATCTGGAAGGAATAGAAAATGTCTGTAAACGAAATCAAAGAAGAAGCTGTAACAAACGAGGTCGATATTGACGAGATAATCGAAAAGGGAAAGCAGGGAAAGCTTTCGGAAAACGATCTTGACAGGGTTGCTGAGGAGATGGATCTCGACAAGCTGTACGATACGCTTGAGGATAACGGAATTCAGCTTTCAGGAGAGATCTCATCAACCGAGATGAGTGAGATAGAGTCCGAGGTAGAGGCGTTCAGCACAAGCGACAATATGGAGAGGATACTTGAGCAGGAGGGACTTGCTGTCGATGACCCTGTTCGTATGTATCTTAAGGAGATCGGACGTGTTCCGCTGCTTACGGCAGAACGTGAGCGCGAGCTTGCGGAGATCATGATAGATGAGAATTCTACCGAGGCGGACAAGGATGCGGCAAAGAACGAGCTTGTAGAGGCAAACCTGCGCCTTGTTGTAAGCATCGCTAAGCGTTACGTAGGAAAGGGAATGTTCTTCCTCGATCTTATTCAGGAGGGAAATCTCGGCTTGATGAAGGCTGTGGACAAATTCGACTACAGCAAGGGATATAAATTTTCAACGTATGCTACGTGGTGGATCCGTCAGGCGATAACAAGAGCTATTGCAGATCAGGCAAGAACTATCCGTATTCCTGTTCATATGGTTGAGACTATTCATAAGGTGTCAAGATATTCGCGTCAGATGCTTCAGGAG
>CAZSSE010000036.1:0-10836 GCA_964609165.1 uncultured Lachnospiraceae bacterium | reverse complement strand
GGTAAGATCCTGCGTATTTGCGTGTCCCTTTGAGGACGAGAAATTAAAGCAGCCCGAGTGGCAACAGATACAGGGCTTGATGTCCTCAAGCCTGTCATCGATCATTTTGGTGATCCATTCGGGGTCAACAAGGAACTGACGTGCAACTCCAACCGCGTCTATTCTACCCTCGGCAACCGCGCGTGCGCCGACCTCAGCGTCCATTCTACCCGCGCATACGACGGGAATATCGACAAATTTCTTTATATGCGCTACATCGTCAAGATTGCAGTTCTCGGGCATATACATCGGCGGATGCGCCCAATACCATGAGTCATACGTACCGTTGTCTGCGTTAAGCATATCGTAGCCCGCATCCTGTAAATACTTTGCGGCTCTTTCGGATTCTGCCATATTTCGTCCGACCTCAACGTAATCCTCACCCGGCATCGCGCCCTCGCAAAATCCCTTCATCTTGGACTCTACCGAGTAGCGAAGCGATACGGGATAATCCTCGCCGCACGCCTCCTTGATAGCCTTTACGACCTCAGCGGCAAAGCGGTAGCGATTTTCAAAGCTTCCGCCGTAATCGTCAGTACGCTTATTAAAGAACTCGATGGCAAACTGATCCAGCAGATAGCCCTCGTGCACTGCGTGCACCTCAATGCCGTCAACGCCCGCATCGCGGCAGAGCTTTGCAGTCTTTGCGAATGCCTCTATGATCTCGTGGATCTGCTCGACCGTCATCTCGGGGCAGATTATATCGTGCGCCCAACGCGACGGCTGCTCGCTGGGGCTTGCAAGCTCGTGCGAGGTGTCGATTATCGGCTTTATAATAGCGCGGGTAAATTTATTTTTATGTAACGGAGCAATAAGCTCTGTGATCGCCCACGAGCGACCCATTCCCGCCGTAAGCTGTACAAAGAGCTTAGCTCCCGTCTTATGGATCTCATCCATAAATTCCTTAAGCTCCTCGAACATCTTCGGGTTCTGCCAGAGCCACTTTCCCCAAAAGGTATCGCGCAGTGGCGCAATTCCGGGAATGATAAGACCTACGTTGTTGTTTGCTCTCTCAATGAATAGCTTTGCAGCCTCCTTGTCAAAGTGACAGCCGCCGAGCTCAAACCAGCCGAAAAGCGACGTACCTCCCATAGGGCACATAACTATGCGGTTTTTGATCTCGACATTACCTATCCTCCAAGGTGTAAACAGGGCATCGTATTTTTCGTTCATCTTTTTTCTCCTTATCCTACAGCTTATACGTCAAAATCAGATATATCTCTTAACTATATCAAATATTTCGGTCGCAATATCCTCGGGCGCGCGGTTGGCGTCAACTATATATATTTTTTCGCCGTCGTCCTTGAGGTCGTCTATAACCGACAAAAACGTATTTCTCGTAACCGTCAGCTTTTCAAGATTTTCGTATATTTCCACGCTTTCTCTGTTTCTTGATATTCGTTCAAGGCTCTGCTCGGGCAAAAGATCAAGATATATGCAAAGATCGGGGCGCCGTATCTCGGGCGAGCCGATATTCATCGTCTTTACCCATGCGTAATCGGTCGCCGCTCCCTGATATGCAAGAGAGGAATAGTAATATCTGTCGCTGATAACGTCAATTCCCCTTTCGGTCAGCGGCTCAATACCGATCTCGGAATCTGTATTATGTGCAATGCGGTCAAGCACGAACATTGCCGCCATCTGACATTCGGTCCTTTTTTCCGCCCCCGAAAGAGCACGACGGATCGCTTTGCCGCTTTCAAGAGAGGTCGGCTCTGCGCTGAGCGACACCTCTCTTCCGAGCGCGCGCAAATTCCTTGCAAGAAGCTCTACCTGCGTGGTCTTGCCCGCTCCGTCAATCCCCTCAAAAGCTATAAACATTCCCTTGCTCATAGCGCACCTCACTCAAGCTCGTCGAGCGTAAGGCTAAAGGAATCAAGATAGGTCGTGCAGAACCATTCGACCTCCTCGTACTTACAGTACGCATCGATCTCGCGCTTAAGAGTATGCTTTGCCTTTGTAAATTCCTTATTGCCTATCCTCGTCTCCTCAACGCATTTGATATACGCCGCGATCTTATCCGCCGCCTTGACTATCATATACTCATAGGATTCGGGGTCGATTTCTATGATCTCTCTGTAATCGTCTCTGAATTCCTCGGGAAGCATTGCTATCAGCGTCTCATTCGCCCTTGCCTCGATGTCCTTATAGGATTTTTTGATCTCGGAATTATAGTATTTGATCGGCGTAGGAAGATCTCCCGTCAGCACCTCGCTGGTCTCGTGATAGAGCGCGATAGTTGCTATCCTGTCGACGTTGACGTTTCCGCCAAACTTTTTGTTCTTGATAAGCGCCATCGCGTGAGCGATCTGTGCCACCTGTGCAGAATGCTCGGCGATATTCTCGGTAATCATAGATTTCATCAGACCCCAACGGCGTATCAGCTTCATCCTCGCCATGTAGGCGAAAAAATTATATTTCATCAGTTCTCCTGTTCTACGATTGCAAGTCCAAGCTCTGCAAGCGCGCCTGCGTCGGGCTCGGAGGGAGACTTTGTCATAAGCTCGGAGGCGTTCTGTACCTTCGGGAACGCGATAACGTCTCTTATATCCTCAAGACCGAGCAGAAGCGTTACAAGACGGTCAAGACCGAATGCAAGTCCGCCGTGAGGTGGAACACCGTATTTGAAGGCTTCAAGCAGGTAGCCGAACTTTTCGTTCGCCTCCTCCTTTGTAAGTCCGAGCACCTCAAACATCTTGGACTGTATCTCCGAGTCGTGTATTCTGATCGATCCTCCGCCAAGCTCGGTACCGTTAAGCACGATGTCGTAAGCCTTTGCGCGAACTCTTGCGGGATCGCTGTCGATATATTGCAGGTCCTCATCCATAGGCGAGGTAAAGGGGTGATGCTTTGCATAAAATCTGCCGTCCTCCTCGCTGTATTCAAGAAGCGGGAACTCTGTTACCCACAGGAACTTGAAATCAAACGGATCGAGAAGTCCCATTCTCTTTGCACATTCGCAGCGGAGCGCGCCGAGAGAATCGAATACAACGCTGTTCTTGTCGGCAACGATAAGAACAAGGTCGCCCGCCTCGGCACCGACCGCGCTCTTGACAGCCTCGTTTTCCTCCTCGGTAAGGAACTTCGCATACGATGACGATATATCTCCGTTCTCTGCCCATTTGAGCCAAGCAAGTCCCTTTGCACGGTAAGACTTGACAAACTCAACAAGCGAGTCGATCTCCTTGCGCGAGAACTTAGCTCCGCCCTTAACGTTGATCGCTCTTACCGAGCCGCCGTTCTCAATTGCGCCGGCAAACACCTTGAAGCCGCAATCCTTAAGTACCGCAGAAAGATCGCAAAGCTCAAAGCCGAAGCGTATATCGGGCTTGTCCGAGCCGAAGCGATTCATAGCCTCCTCATATGGCATACGTATAAAGTCGTAATCAAGCTCAATTCCCATCTCGTGCTTAAGAACGTACTTAAGGAAGCCCTCATGCACCTGCATAACGTCGTCGGCGGTGACAAAGGACATCTCTGTATCAAGCTGAGTAAACTCGGGCTGACGGTCAGCGCGAAGATCCTCATCGCGGAAGCAACGCGCGATCTGGAAATAGCGGTCAAAGCCGGAAACCATAAGAAGCTGCTTATAAAGCTGAGGCGACTGAGGAAGAGCGTAGAACTTTCCTTTGTGTACACGCGAGGGGATAAGATAGTCTCTCGCACCCTCGGGAGTGGGCTTGCAGAGGTTAGGCGTCTCAATATCGATAAATCCGTTCTCTGCGTAATAGTCTCTCGCAAGCTTTGTGATACGCGAGCGAGCGATGATATTTCTCTGCATATCGGGACGGCGAAGGTCGAGATAACGGTGGCGCAGACGAAGCTCTGCGTTTACCTTACTGTTCTCGGTTATCTCAAAGGGAGGCGTCTGAGCTGCGGATATTACCTTGAACTCGTCAACCGCGATCTCTATCTCGCCCGTGGGAAGATTTTTGTTGATAGCTCCCTCTCCGCGCATACGCACAACACCCTTTGCGAGAAGAACGAACTCGGCTCTCACACCGAACGCCTTGTCAAATATTCCGCGGTCGGTAGCATCGTCAAATGCGAGCTGAAGAATTCCGCTTCTGTCGCGGAGATCTATGAAAATAAGTGCGCCGAGGTCTCTCTGCTTCTGCGCCCAGCCCATAACGCAAACTCTTTCTCCAACGTTTCTTGCGCTAAGCTCTGTGCAATAATGAGTGCGCTTGTCATTTACAGTCAAAAATTCTGCCATTTTATTTACGTCCTTTCGATTTTGATTACCCGTTTCAGTTTATCACATTTCCGTTGCGATCAAACAGCGGAAGCTTTTCAATATATATAAGATCATCTCTCTGCTGAGCGTCACCCTCGGCAAGCACTGCCATTCTGCCCGAGATAATTCCGCCCGCCTTCTCAACAAGTGCCTCTATAGCGTGAAGCGATTCTCCTGTCGATATAACGTCATCGACTATCAGTATTTTTTTGCCCTTCATCATCTCGGCATCTGCCGTATCAAGATAGAGCTTCTGATCCTTTGCCGTGGTTATTGAGTGAAGCTCCGCCTCAAAAACTCCCGTCATATAGAGCTTTGGCGACTTTCTTGCAAGAAAATATTTTTTGTTTCCCTCAAGTCTTGCCATTTCGTGCACGAGCGGAATACCCTTTGCCTCGGCAGAGATCATATAATCGTGCTCGGGCGCTTTGTCTAAAAGCCATTTTGCGCAAGCGGTCGTCAGCTCGGGATCTCCGAATATAACGAACGCACCGATCATAAGGCTGTCGCTTATGGGGCACAGCGGAAGCTCGCGTTCAAGTCCTGCGATATTCATCTTATAGCACATCTGTTCCATAATTTATTTTTCCTTTCGAGTAAAATTCATA
Source organism: uncultured Lachnospiraceae bacterium (assembly GCA_964609165.1). GTDB lineage: Bacteria > Bacillota > Clostridia > Oscillospirales > CAG-272 > HGM12713. The sequence goes on along the minus strand of CAZSSE010000036.1, from coordinate 5,952 downwards.
CTTATACATATTATATTATACACATATTTTCACAAATGTCAAGATTATCATTTAAAACTCTCATAACTTCGTCGATATTTCCTTGACATTTGCAAAAAATAATGTTATACTTATGGTAGTGTACATCATTTTTCAAATAACGACAAAAAACAAGGAGATGAACGCTAATGAAAGACAACGTTCAAAGCAACAACGAGCTCGACCTTCTCGATCTGTTGAAGATACTTTTTTCAAAGATGAAGCTCATCATCTGTGCGGCACTTATAGCCGCTATTGTCGGCGGTGTGCTGGGTGCCGCCGTCACGCTTATCGGCAATCGCGATTTCGGCACGCAGGTCGAATTTTATATCACCCCTTCTTCACCCGATTCTCATATATTACATCTGCTGTCTTCCGAGAGATTTGCAGAAAAGCTTTTGCTTGATGAAAACGGACTTCCCGAAAACACATCGGGCGAGGCATACGACGCAGCACTTGAGGCAAAAATAGCATACGATGCCGCAAATAAAGAGCTTGCGGAGGCAAAAAAGTCCTCCAAGGAGGCACCCAGAGAGCTTGCCGTAATACAGAAGACCTACGAGGAAAAGCAAAAGGCATATAATGATGCCTACGATCTTCTTGCCGTTTACAAGGGTGCGGGCGACGAGGTGGCTACGCAGCCCGGACACAGGGAAAAGCTTGAGCAATATGAAGAGGCTGTAGCAAAAGCAAAGACGGAAAAAGAAGAGGCAGAAAAAGCATACTACGCCGCAAGCCAAAAGGTGCTTGAAATCAACCACAAGCTCGAGGCTGCCAAGGAGGACGCAACCAAAGCCAAAAAGCTTTCGGATGAGCTTTCCGAAACGGTTCTTAACGCATGGCGCGATCAGTACGGAAATAAGGAAAAGATCTCTCTGATAAACGAGTCGATAACCTACAATTACATTGACGTCGAATCGGGCGGAAGCTCTAACTCCGAGAGTCGTCAGTTCCTTGTTGTCAACATCAAGGTACAAAACGATGAGGAGCTTGCAAAAACGCTTCTTGACAATATGTGCGAGACGCTCCCGGTTTACGTTGAAGAAAACAGCAATGATACCGACTCTGATGAGGAGATCGAATGTATTCTTATCAGCACCGCGGCAGAGGTAGAAAATCTTGCCAAGAACAACCTTGTAAAAGTAGTCGTAAAATTTGCTCTCATAGCAACGGTTGCAGTGCTTGCCATCACATGTATACTCGTTTTGTGGATGGGAGTAAAGGCTCAGGAAACACGCAAAAATGGCGAATATGCCGAAAATGGTGACATAAACGCTCCGCTTGTATAAAGACACAATACAAAAAGATCCAAGTCTTAAGACTTGGATCTTTTTGTATTGTGTGACCGTTTTATATTTCCTTAGATCTATAATTCGATATAAAAATCATTCATACGACCTTCAAGCAAGCGTTCATATTTTGAATATCTGAACGTCGCTTTTGTCTTTGAAGGAATTTCAATTTTAAAGCAGGCGTGTGTGCCATTCTTTTCATAGCCTACCGTGACCAATCCGTTTGGCGTGCTCATACTGCCTGACATCCGATTGAATTTTGAAAGTGCCTGAGGCTCGATAATTAACGAAGTGTACCCCGCAGTACCCTCCTTCTGCTTAATTCCAAGTAAATATTCAAAGAAATATGCCACAGGTGAGCCAAACATGGGGTGATTGTGCGAGCGGCTGCGGTTGCTGTCCCAATATTCATGGAAGGTAGTCGCTCCGTTCCGTCTCCAGTGCTCAAAGCCCTGATTTCCGTTATTTGTAAGCAGATCTACAGCCAGATCTCCGTCACCCCTTTCAAACAAAACGCGAATAAGTACATCGGTAGCAAAGATACCCGTATCAAGGTATCCCAATTTTTTATAGTAGCTTACCATATTGGCATAGGTTTTTTCATTGCCCAAGCCAAGATCCACGGCAAAGGCATTTGCTCCCTGCGCGTTCATAATAAAATTATCGTCAAAGGTGTTGAAATAGGCGGATTGTATTGCTCTTGCGCGTTGCTCTGCCTTTTTCTCGTACTCGTATACATCCCCATCCTCACCGATTATACGTGCAATCTCTATCATCCGTCTGAGAGACTTAACCATAAAATAGGTATTCACCATAGGTGCGGGAAGTATGACCTGCTGGTCATAAGAGGTAATATCCTTGTCGGGATACAGAACATTAGGTCCACACCAATCACCAAGACACCATTCTCCCTCCTTATCGCCCGTAACCAAGCCAAACTCGGTATGCTCATCAAGGTAATCTATATATCGGCGCATATTACCGTAATACGCAGTAAGGATCTCCTTACTTCCGTAATGCTTGTATAGCTGATACGGAACCTCAACGATTGCACAGCCCCAGCCGCCCGGGCCTCCGCCGCTTCGTATATACGGCGCGGTGTATTGAATGTGACCACTCAAGGTATCCTGACTGTCGGCAATATCCTGCAACCATTTTTGATAAAAGCTTTTTGCGTCGAGCGTAGACAGTACGGCGTGGCAGGTAAGCTGTCCGTCACCCGTATAGCCTCTCCGCTCAAGGTGAGGACAATCCGAGGGATGCCCCGAATGCATATTGCAAAGCATGGTGTGGATAAAAGTATTATACGTCCAATTAAGCGTTTCGTTGTCACACTCAAAGCTTGAATTCACGGGAATGTCAGCGTGTATGACCTTAACGCATAGAGGCTCGGCATTACCGATCACCTCAAGATAACGAAAGCCGTACCACGTAAATTCCGGCTGCACCGTAAGTGGCGAGCCATTCGAGATCACGCTGAATTTCTGATCGTGATGGTAGCTCATATCCAGCCCTCCGTCACCAAGCAGCTCCTCGGAGAACAGAACACTTACCGTCTCTCCAGAGCCGGCATTTATGGATAACACAGGGTATCCGACAGTATTTTGTCCGCAGTCGTAAATCACACCGCTCGCACCCATTCCCACTCTTTTGAGAGGAAGCTCCTCTATGAGAGCATCATAAGGGCAGTCGGTTTCACAATATTCGGTATCGAGAACTTCAACAAGAGTTGCCTGCGCCCACAAGCTATCGTCAAAGCCGCAATCAAGACAGGAGCTGCCATTTTCATAGCTTTGATGCTCGTATTTTACAAATTCGTAATCTCTGATATATCCGCCGCCTATACGGCAATTCTCGTCAGATACGTATTCCACCGCGTCACTGCCATCTTCTACAGTTATACGGTAAATAGCCTTAGGCAGACTAAAGACACGCTCGGAGTGAGTATACCAGCCGCCGCCGAACTGCATTGCGATAAGATTTTGTCCTTCCATGACAAACGGAGTTATATCAAGGCAAGGAACGTATACTCTGTGCCCCGATAAGACCTCATCCTTTGGATCACAACTGTTTTCATAATCCGAGGATAAAGGTAAAAAGGTGTCGGGATTTACACATTTTCCGTTTATATAACACTTAAAAAAGCCCAATCCCAAGACATAAAGCGTGACTTTTTTAATGGAGCCGACATAAAAATATCCACGCAAAACCGAAAAGCTGTCCGCATTTCTGTCCGCGCGACCTACCCATTTAGCGTTGCCGAAAAAATGTTCCTGTGTCATTTTATTTCCCCCTTGAAAGTAACAAATATTTGTTAAGATTATTATATCATAAAAATCTTTGTTTGTAAATAGCAATCTCGGCGAAATAAAACGCATTAGAATATTCGCCTTAGGCGCTGAGTACCAATGCTCCAGCAAAAAAGAAAAACAACCCTAATAGTTGTACAGTTGATACGGAACCTCAACAATTGCACAGCCCCAGCCTCTTGATGTGTACTTATAAAGCTTATAAGTTTAAGAGATGCACATCAGCGACTGGGGCTTGGTTGGATAGGATTATAAATATGTTATTCCAAAATCATAAGAATATGTTATTGTTTTATTCTCTAATATCGATATTGTTGTGGTTCTTGTTTTTCTTACTTTGACCATCAATAAGGCTTTTTCTTGTCCCTCATCAGAGAACAAATCGTATACACCTCCCCAACTACGATATCCAGTAACATCGTCCACATTTTCATTCGTATTTCCCGAAATAACGACGAGATAATATTCACCGACGGGAATGTTATCAATTGTATAAGTTCCAGACCCGTCTACCGTAGATCCGAAGCATGCGTCAGGCAAGCAGGAAATCCATCACCATCCTACCTCTTCAGGCAAGGAAGTAACACTTTTGGGAACAAGAATAACTGTTGCGTCTGTGTCTGCTCTGTGACCCACGAAATTATTGTATTTGTAAGTAACAGTTCCTGTTACAGAACCTGTTTTTACTTTTACCATAACATTGCACACCGCGAGTATTCCATTGTCAGCCTCTACTTTAATTACGGCATCACCTTCCGATTTGGCTGTTATTTTTCCACTATTGTCGATACTTACAACATCATCATTTGAAGATGACCAAGCCAAGGTATTCTCCGCATTGCTGGGAGAAATTGTTGCAATCAACGTAGTGGTTTCTCCTATTCCCAACACAATCTCACTCTTTGACAGAAAGATGTCGTTAACCTCTATTTTATTAGATATTTGTGTGATTGTTTCATTCGTATCTCGCGTTCCACTGTTATCTGATGTATTACAAGAGGTGAAGCACATACATAAAAGCAAAAAAATAGCTAAAATAGAAAGAATGTTTTTCATTATTAAGTCTCCTTTTTGTTGTTTTTCTAAATTCAACTTGTTTTTCTCAAACATATGGTTTTTTCTTTGATTTCAATATAATACCCATATTTTTTTGCTTCTTTGGCGAGTGCCGAGTCATTTTTTAGGTAATAAACACTCTTTGGCAACGTTTTTCCAACACTTTGTTTGTATTGACTTTCGGTTAGAGAAAACTCTTGATTTGCTTCAAACAATGGAATTAGTTTATCAAAATTAAGTTTCGCCCTGTTTCAATCCTCCTCTCCCAAGAACATTATAGTACAAATATTTACTAAAGTCAATAGTAAATTTATTTACTTGCTATAATATTTACAAATAGTTAACAAAGGTGGGTTTGTAAATGATAGCTTATATAAGAAGAATTCGTGATCTTCGAGAAGACCACGATAAAACGCAACAAGAAATTGCCGATGTATTAGGCACCTCACAAACCATGTATGCGCGGTATGAACGAGGAGCCAATGAGATGCCTGTAAGACATATCATCACTTTATGTAAATATTATGGCGTGAGCGCAGATTATATTTTAGGATTAAAGGATACGATAAGATAAGTTATTGGGCACTATAGGATTTTTGTTAGCTGTATCTTCAAACCAATCTTTGTCGGTAATAAATATTACTCTGTTGTATATAATTATTTGTTTTCCTTTGCTGTGTTGATGGAAGCGATCAGCATTCTTTTAATCTCAATACATCTATCAAGAATTGTTTTATCGTTATAATATCAACTTTCAATTAAAAGCTCAAGCCAATATTCCGTTTCAGAGCACTCTTTCAAGGCGATCTGTAATTTAGCTATAAAATCAGCTTTGCCATGTGCGTAAAAGGCTTCCCTGATATTTGCACCAATGCTTGTTCCCGAGCATAAAAACTGATTGATCAAAGCACTTTCACACTTTGCCATTTTCAGCTCCTTGCAAACTTGTATTGCGCAAAGCGCGAATGTTTTCGACTTTACGATCAAAGGACTGTTAGCCATAGCCTTAGCACAATTCAAGTTGATACTATAATTGTAAAATATTATCAATCGCTTTTCAACCTAATAATAAAAAACGCTTTTCGCTAAGGAGAAAAGCTACATATGACACCTTTTCACTATTCACTTTTACTTATTACTTGCCCAAAATCGACATCAGCTTTTTAGTGAAAAGTGAAGAGTAAAAAAATAAAATCGACAAGCTTCCGGTGAAACTTGTCGACTTTTGGCTGGGGCACTAGGATTCGAACCTAGGTAATGACGGAGTCAGAGTCCGT
>CAZSSE010000035.1:0-10917 GCA_964609165.1 uncultured Lachnospiraceae bacterium | reverse complement strand
TCCTTGCTCTCGGCAAAGATAAAATTAGCCTTGGAGTCTGTAACGTAAAATCCGAGCTTACGCAGTTGATCCTGCGTGTACTCACGTGTATCAATAATACGCTTACAGTTATCCATATAATATTTATCATCCCGCACTGCCGCTTCTCCCGCAAGAAGTGTGAGACGGTTTATGTTATAGGGATTTGTAGAATACTTTATCTTTTCAAGATCGGCTATAAGCTCCTTACCAGCTATCGCAAAGCCAAGCCTTGCTCCTGCAAGTGATCTTGATTTTGAAAAAGTACCGACAACAAGCAGATTACCGTATTTTTCAATAAGACCACGGGCACTCTCTCCACCGAAATCTATATATGCCTCATCTATGAGCACGAGCTGATCCGGATTAGCCTTGACTATAGTCTCTATCTCATTTATTGTCAACGCAAGTCCTGTCGGCGCGTTGGGATTTGCTATAACAACGGTTGCGTCGTTTTTACAATAGTCGTCAATATCAATACTAAAATCCTCGCGCAACGGAACGGCAATATAATCAACGCCGTGAAGCTCCGCATATACGCTGTAAAAGCCGTATGATATTTCAGGGAATCTTACGCGCCTTGTGCTGCCCTCGCAGAAAGCCATAAACGAAAAGTTGAGTATATCATCAGATCCGTTGGCAACGAAAACGTTTCCGCTTTCCGTGCAAAATAGCTCGGCAAGCGCTGCCTTGAGATGCTTGCAGGTGGGATCAGAGTACAAATTAAGTTTTGCCACCTCTACACTGTTTATCATATCCAATACGCCCTTTGACGGCGGATATGGCGACTCGTTTGTATTCAGCTTTATGTATTGAATATCCGTGGGCTGTTCACCGGGAGTATACGCCTCCAGCCCGCGGTATTTTGAATTTAAGAATCTGCTCATTCTGTTACTTTTCCTCGGTTCTTATGATCGCACTCTTTGCGTGAGCGGTAAGCCCTTCCTTATTTGCGAAAAATTCGACCTTTCCGGCAACTCTTGCAAGTGCGTCCTCTGTATAGTAAGAAAACTGAGTTTTCTTAACAAAATCGTCAACAGACAGAGGACTTGAAAAGCGTGCAGTACCACTCGTTGGGAGCGTGTGGTTAGGACCTGCAAAATAATCTCCAAGTGCCTCGGGGCAATATTTGCCCATAAATACGGAGCCTGCATGGCGTATCTTGTCAAGATATTTAAATGGCTCGTCAACACATATTTCAAGATGCTCGGGCGCAAGCGCATTAGCCACCTCAATAGCCTCGTCGATGCTCTCCGTAATAATTATCTTTCCGTTATTATCAACAGATGTGCGCGCGATTTCCACTCGTGAAAGCTTCGAAAGCTGACGCTCTATCTCTTCTGCTACGGCTTTGGCAAGCTCTCTTGAATCTGTCACAAGCACCGCTGTTGCGTTCTTGTCGTGCTCTGCCTGCGAAAGCATATCCGCTGCAACGTAAACTGGATTGCAGGTGCCATCGGCAACGACGAGTATCTCACTCGGTCCCGCAATCATATCTATAGCAACTCTGCCGAACACCTGCTTTTTTGCCTCGGCTACAAACGCATTTCCCGGTCCGACGATCTTATCAACAGCGGGAATACTTTCTGTTCCGTAAGCAAGTGCCGCCACTGCCTGTGCGCCGCCGACCTTGAATATGCGGTCAACTCCGGCTACCCTTGCGGCCGCCAAAATTGCGGGATTTACCCTGCCGTCAGCCGAGGGGGGCGTTACCATAACTATCTCGGAGCATCCTGCTATCTTTGCAGGTATTGCGTTCATAAGTACGCTCGACGGATATGCCGCCGTACCGCCCGGAACGTAAAGTCCGACCTTTTCTATCGGTATTACCTTCTGCCCTATAACAACACCGTCCTTATCGTTGATAAGAAAACTGTTTCTTACCTGACGTGAATGGAAGGCGTATATATTTTCCTTTGCCTCGTGAAGTATTTCTATAAACTCAGGCTCAACGAGTGCGATTGCTTCGTCTATCTCATCTGTCGAAACTTCCAGAGTCTCAAGGCGCACCTTATCAAATTTCTCACAGTAATCAAAAAGAGCTCGATCTCCCTTCTCTCTTACCGTTTTTATTATTTCACTGACCGTATCCGCAACGTTGAATACGTTTTCCTTGCGATCAAGTATCTCGGAGCGGTCAATGCTTTTATAATCTACAATACGAATCATTTGTCCTCCAAACTGCACGTGGGTAATTTATTTTGCCGACCTATCGGCGATTATCCTTTCTATCTTTGCACACATATCGCATATCTGAACGTTTTTGAACTTATGGCTGACCTTATTCGCCACAAGTCTTGCGCTTATATCAACTATATCGTGCTTAGGCTCAAGATCATTCTCATAAAGTGTCTTGCCGGTCTCTACGATGTCGACGATAACGTCCGACAGATCGAGTATCGGTGCAAGCTCTATAGAGCCGTTTAGCTTTATTATATCTATCTCTCTGCTTTGCTTATTGTAATATTCTCTCGCTATATTCGGGAATTTTGTCGCTACACGAAGCGTTCTGTCGCGTCTATCTGCAAAATCCTTTTTAGCGGCAACTGCCATACGGCATTTTCCCATTTTTAGATCAAGGAGCTCATATATATCCGGCTTATATTCAAGAATGATGTCCTTGCCTGCAATGCCTATATCCGCCGCGCCTCGCTCAACGTATATAACCACATCGGACGGCTTGACCCAGAAGTAACGAACTCCGACCTCGGCATTTTCAAATATAAGCTTTCTGCTCTCCTCGCGTATCGAAGGACACGCATAGCCCGCCTCCTCGAATATAGCATAAGCCTTTTCTCCGAGCCTGCCCTTTGGCAGTGCTATGTTAATCATTTGCTTCAAAATATATCGCTCCTTCCTTATCGAGCCTTGCAAGCTGCTTGTATGTTACATCAGCATCGGCAGAGGCAAGAGTTCTTACAGAGCTTCCATCCTTACCGAGCTGCCTTGCGGCGGCGATTATCTTTTCTACAGGGATTCCATCCTCATATATCAGCATATAATCCACATCAGTCCCCGTATCCTCCTTGCCAAATCTTTCAAGCTTATCGAGGTATACGGCAAAGCCGATCGCCTCCGTCTTTTTTCCGAAGCGCTCCATAAGTCTGTCATATCTTCCGCCCGAAAGGATGCTGTCGGGAATACCGTTTACAAAGCCCTTGAAAATTATACCGTCGTAATATCTCATATCGTTTACTATCGAAAAATCGACGCAAAGCTTCTCTGTAAGACCATAAGCAGCCATCGCCTCATATATCTGCGAAAGCTCGCTGTACGCTGCCTCCATCTTCTCTCCGTTTACAAGCGAACGTATTTCACAAAGAGCCTCTTTTATCGGCAGATACATCGACGTAAGCCTGCAAAGCCGTTCACATTCGTCGTCAGGGATATTCATTTCACCGCACAACGCACGTATTCCTGACGTATTTTTCGAGCCTATCAAAGCAAAAAAGCGCGACATATCGTTCGTATCGACACCGATATTTTCAAGCAATCCCTCGAGAAATTTCATATGCGAAATATCAAGCAGGCAATCTCGGCTGATCTCCTCAAGGCTTCTCATTGCAAGCATAAGCACCTCGCTCTCGGAAAATACATCTATATTTCCTATTGATTCGAGTCCCGTCTGCATTATCTCACGAAAGCCGTCTCCACTGCTTGTTGTTCGATAAACGTGCTCATCATAATAAAGCTTATATGAATTTTTAACGTCTGCCACAACGTTTTTTATAATGGAAAGCGTAACGTCGGGCTTGAGTGCCATAAGCTTTCCGTTGGTATCGGTAAAGGTAAGCAGATTTTCGCTTACAAGGAAGCTTTTATTCTTGGCATACAGATCGTATTCCTCAAATTTGCTAACACGGTAATGCGAATATCCGTGTCTGCCGTAAAGCTCGCGTAGCTTATAGATTGCTAATTCATCCTCTCGAAGAGCTCTGTTTGAAAGGTTCATTTATTATCCTCCGTAGCAATAGCTGCAAGTGCTTTTTTATATCCGCCAGCGCCGTAAAGATAAGAGCGGTTTACACGGCTTATCGTAGCTGTGCTTGCACCTGTTTCCTCCACGATCTTGTTATATACCGTCTGCTCCGAGAGCATTTTTGCCACCATCATTCTTTGTGCAATATCAAGCACCTCCTTTTTAGTCATAAGATCCTCAAGAAGTGCGTCGCAATCCTCCTCTGTTTCAAGAGAAAGCAATGCCTGTACCAAAAGCCTGTATCCTTCATTTTCTGAAATATTCATCGTATTACTCCCCTCCCGCTTTAATACTTTACTATGATAACACATTAAAACGCATATGTCAATAGTTTTTTCATTTTATAATGTTTTTTGTTGCAATATTTTTTGCCATAGGCTTATCAGAGCAATATTTGTCCGTTTATTTTTAATCTGAAGCGCATTCCCAGCCTCTCTGCCGCCTTGCGACAAAGTATCATTCGCTTCATAAATATTTCAAAATAATCCATTACCGAGCTGTACTTAGTAGCAATATCAAGACTAAGCACTATTTCATCTTTTGTATCGTTAATTCTTATTTCAGAGCTCGTAACCGAATAATTTACACGGTCATGTATATCAAATGTAGCCTCATCACGATTTCTTACACGGCTTCTGCGAACGTCGGATTTATCCGCAAGTATAAGTGCCGCCGCAATATCGCTGACCGGAACACCTGTTCCCTCGTCGTGGTTTCCTATCGCTGTAACGATAGTAGCTATATTTTCGGGCTCCATACCCATTTTATCAAGTATTCTGAATGCCATAATGGCACCGCTTTGCGAATGATCCACACGGTTCACAAGATTTCCTATATCGTGCATATACGCGGCAATTTTTGCAAGCTCTATCTGATCCTCGCCAAATCCCAGTGATCTGAGGATATACTCGGTAGCGCATACAACATTTCCGACGTGTGCAAAGCTATGCTCGGTATAGCCGAGCGCTATAAGAGATCTGTCGGCACTGCGAATATATTCTGCTATTGCATCATTATTTTTTACCTGCTCAAACGTTATCATATTTTTCCTGTTTTTCCTTTTCCTTTATAAATAGTTCATCTGCCCGCTCTATAGGCATAGCAAAGAAACGCCATACGCAAAGCGCAGCCACGGCAACGCCTACGATAGCGGTAAACGCGATCTCCTCAACAGTCCACACCGTTCCCGTTCCGAGTCTTGGTACAACTCCGCCTGCGAAATTATAAAGCGCGTGAATAAATACACACAACCATATATTGCCTGTTTCAAGCAATACGACACAGCAAAGCGCTCCTATGAGCGCCGAATATCCGATCTGTAGCAATACGGCAATCGGTGATGAGACGAAAATATTGACCAAATGCACAGCTCCGAATATGACCGACGACCAGAAGATCGACATAAATATACCCGATCTTGTTCCGCGTTTTTTACGCAAAAGCAGCATAAGCGCGCATCCTCTGAATGCAAGCTCCTCAAAAAGTCCTACACACAAGCAAACAAACGCATAAAAAATTACATCAGACACGTTTGCTTCAAGTGTACAATCGCCCGAAATCAAAGCCACCCACGGAAAGTTATTAACAGCCACGGCAAGTGCTGGCAGGATAAACACAAGCCCCTTCACTCTCTTATTACCAAGCGGGTTCAAGACCTTGCACAGTGAAAATTCAATCATAAATATAAGTGCCACAGCCGCACCGCAAAGCCGAGAAATGCTATTGTAGCAGTCGCTTATAAATTCGTCGGGATTGTCATGCTGCCTGTACCATATCTCTACGGCGACGACAGCAAGCAGCAAAAGCACGAGTGCTGTATTACGAACAAGCTCTCCTTTAATGCGAAGCTTTCCTCTGCCACTACTCATCGTGTGACTTCTCTTTCTCTTCAGTCATCTTTTTCATCAGCTTGATCTGTCCGAGCAAAAGTCCTGCCGAGCCGACGATCATCAATATTGCTATAAGCTGCGAAGGACTTAAAAAATCCACTACCGTGCTTCCCCTATCGTCGGTTCTGAAATATTCTATAACAAATCTCCAAAGTCCGTATGACGCCATATAAATAGGCAGATTGCACGATCTGCGCGTAAATACCCTGTAGGTAAAGAAGCCAAAAAGTACAAATAGGAAAAGTGCCTCGTAAAGCTGAACGGGTACTGCCTTTGCACCGATTGCAGGCATATTGACCGCATACCATGCGTCGGTTATCTTACCATGGCAGCATCCCGCCATAAGGCATCCTATTCTACCAAGTGCGTGAGCTATGGCTATCGAGGCAGCGGCAATATCGGCAATATCAAAAAAGCTTTTAATATGTAATTTATCCTTGAAGATAAAATGTCCTATGCCAAAATATATTGCAAGGAAGCACGCCGCTCCGCCTATAAGTCCGCCGTAAAACGTGGCACCGGTATATCTGTCTATGATAAATCCGCCCCTGCTTTCTATATCATAAAAAGCCTGAAAAAGAACTGCGGAAAAATATCCTACAATTATCGCCGCAAAGGCGGTAATAATCGTAAAATTCTGTACCTTCCAATTCATTTTGAGCCTGTCTGAAAAGGTTCGGAATACAACTATTGCTCCGACTATTCCAAGGCAAAGAAAAATGGTATAAAGATCAATTCCGAATATAATGGGATATGGATACATATTTTCCTCCATAAAAAGCTTTCATATAAATAATTATACCGCATAAAGACATAAATGTCAATGTGCGGTATAATATTTTATTGAATTTTATGAAAATTTGTCGACGTTATCCAAAACGAATTTCAACATCTTTTTTTGAATATACTTTATATTTCTTACCAGATAGTCGCGAAGCATCTTTATGTTCACCGGCTTTTGCGCCATAAGATTTTCTATCGTAGCGGCGAACTCATTATCGCCGTTTGCGCGAAGTCCGTTACAGATAAAGAGGATAGTTTCATCAGATGCGTTCTCCATACATCTCCATCCCGCCTCTGCATCCTTCTCTGCAAGTCCGTAAAGCAGCTTATAAGCTACAAGCGGCTTGAACTGAGGCTCCATTTCAAGATAAGGATCATCGAGAACTCTGTCGTTCCATATCTTACCCTCGGAGGTAGCGTAGGACGACAAAAATCTGTTCATTCTTGAATTTACACGTCCAAAGGTAAGCTTTTGCACCGATATATTTCTCTTTGTATTGGGGTTATACAGAAAATAATTCGGTTTTTTATCTATCAAAAGGAACATAAAATATCCAAGCTCTGCCGCAAGCACCAGCGCAAGAATAGAAATGATGATAAGCACCACCTTCGGTAAGGTGGAAAGCTCCAACGTTACGCCTAAAATGAATAGAACTACCGCGACGACGGCAAAAAATACCGTTGCAACGCCCAAAAGTATCTTTAATGTGTTTCTGCTCATACTAAAACTCCTATATTCATGCTACCATCTAATATACAGTTATAATTATAACATATCAATTCTCGGTTGTCAATTCATTTTAAGACAAATTTCAAAAACTCAGCGCAACAATTCAAGCTCGAACGCTATCTTATAATTCGGCTTTAGTGAGATCGATTTTTTAAAGAGCTGCTCTGCGCCGGCTATATCCCCGTTATAAAGCTTTCCGTATCCGAGCATTCCGTAAAGCGCGGCAAGGCGGTTTACTCTGCTGTCACCGACAAAGCAGTTATAAAGATTGCCGGGCTCGACGTGATATTTGCATCCGCCCTCAAGCTCCCTCTCCCATTTGAGAATAGCATCGCGCATCATTCTCTGCGCGCGCATCTCGTCTCCGCCAAGTCGAACGGACATTGCAGAATAGTAAACAAATTCTCCGCCCATATTCCACATTCCCTCGTTCTTCATTGCGGTGAGCTTAGTAATGATCTCCTTAGCCTCGTCCTCTCTTCCGAGAAGCTTAAGCGCCTCAGCCTCATAATATCTGTATGGCATCATTACGCTTTCATTCCAGAAGCCGACGTTGAGATTTTCGGGCATAGTCTGCGATGCCTTGAAATCTGCAAGCGCATCCTCGTATCTGCCCTCCTTGATAGCCTTTCTTCCGCGTGCAAAGCATGCATACATATATGGCTCTGCAGTAGCGTATTCCTTACCCTCGGCAGGCGAAAATATGTGAGATCTCATCGCTCTCTCTGCGTTGTCAAACTCTCCTGCCGCATTATAAGCGCTTGCAAGTGTAAGCTGTATCTGGTCAGTTATAACGTCGGGCTTATGCGCATTGATAAATTCGGCACTTTCTGTGCAAGACATATCCGAATACTGCATAACCGTCGCCATTTCAGACAGCAAGGTTCCATCCTTATCATGAAGCTCTACGGCTCTGCGCATAAGTGCAACGGAGTCATTTGCACGGTCAAGGTGATTGAAATATACAAGAGCAAGATTTCGATACGGAATATAAAAATCGGGAATATTCTTGATAGCCACCTCCCAAAGCTCCGCCGCGCAAGCATACAGCCTTGAATTATATCTTATACATCCAAGCAGGTACGCCGCAAAGCCATCCTTGGCATTGGCATCAAGTGCTGCCATAAGAACCCTTATCTCGCCCGCTCTCATCGGGAATAGGTCAACTATTCTCTGCTTTGACGCAGCTCTGCGATGCTTTGCCGCCATACGCGCGTTGCCAAGCTTATCATAGCAATATGCTAACGTATAATTGAGCATCTCGTTATCCGCATCAAGCGCAAGCGCTCCCTTCAGAAGTCCGACGCTTTCCTCTACCAAGCCTGCGTCGAGCATATCAAAGCATATATCAAGTGTGGTCTGTGCGGGATTGGAGCTCATGGCGTCAAAGAAGGTGCTCTTACCCTTACCTGTAGCCAGAACGAGCGCATAGCGGGCAAGGTGATTTAGAGGATCGCCTGCAAGTATCTCTCGGCACATCTGTGCGGCGCGGCGCGTATCTCCCATCTTATAGAGCGCAAGTGCCGCGTAGCATCTCGCTATCGGGTGCTTTGCTTCCTTCGCAACCGCCTCGCAGGAATGCTCATACATAGCCTTATAATTCTTACGAATACCGTCGATTGCGGCAATAGCAGTCATTGCTGCAGGTATCACGTTATTAGACCAATATGCTCTGTAAAGCACGTCATACGCCTCATCGTATCTTTCCAGCTCGCGCAAACAGATACCGCGCAGATAATTTACCGTTCCGTCATAAGGATTTTGATTATAGCGACATTCTATCTTATATGCTCTGTTCAGATATTCAAGCGCATCCTCAAACCTGAGTGTGCGTGTATAGTATTCTCCGAGCTCCTTAAGAGCGGGCAAATAATTGGGATCACGCTCAAGTGCCTCAAGATAATAAAGATCGGGCTTATAATAAGGATTTCTGTACTGATCTACGTGCTTACCTGCATTTACAAGCTCACACGGCGTTACAAGACTATCGGGCAGCGGTGTTCCTTCGTTGTCCTCGGGAATGTGGATATAATCGGGAGTCTCCTCGGTATACGCCAAAAGCAACTCTCCGTTCGCAGCGGTAAGTGTTACTGTAAGGTGCTCGTTTTGTGGATATTTCAACTCATAGGTCACGACCGCAGACGGTACCATATCCGCCGTTTTTTCAAGCAGAACACGTCCGTCCTCACCCTTGACGCTAAGTCTTGCGCCGATACGCTCCGACGTAACGTTCAGTCTTATCTCATTTGCCTCACGGTCAAGTGCTACAGCCGCATCAAGCGTTGCGCTTGTAGTATAGCCTATTCCCTGCGTGGGATACCAGAACTGCGAGAAGCATTTGGTTTCATATGGTGCAAGCCATGTAAAATCGGGCTGATCGTCGGTATAGCATCCCGCCATAAGCTCGGCATACTGTCCATCTGCGTCTGTCAGCTTCTTTTCCCAATTATTTGCATTTGAGCCGTATCCCCACGTAAACATCTTTTTGCCGGGGGAAATGTGGTGATTTGCTATATGGAGAACGCCGCAGTTCTTTACGTAGTCAAATCCACCGAAGAAATCATACTTTGAAGGCGCAGAAAAATAAGATGTGGCAAGTCTTGAATTTTTATGCCAGCTTATATCCTTTGGCTCCTTGATATTATCCGCACCGTACTGTCCCGATGCGACCGGAAAAGTCGTATGACCTGCATCATTATGATGGTGAACATAAGTTACGTCGGGCGGGAACACAAGTCTGTAGCCCTCGTGTACAGCAACAGCCGCATTCTCCCACCACAAGAAATTATTCTTATTTGGCGTTCTGTTGCTTACGGCAACTCGTGTCTCAAAATAGTTTGACTCGGGGCGCAAAACAACGCCGACCATTCCCTTTGTTCTGTCATTGGGCGCGTGCTCGGAAAGCCACACGATAACGCTTCCGTCATCCTCCTTAACTACCTCGTAATCCACAGGCATAACCGTTGACGGACGGTGATGGAAGGGCCAGTTAAACTCGATACCGCCCGAAATCCATGCGCCATATGCACCTATGAGTGCAGGCTTGATAACGTGCTGACGGTAAAGAAAGTCGTAGCCCGTTACCTTGTCATAAGCTTCGAATATTCTGCCGCCGAGAGCGGGGATAATCGCCAAGCGAATGTAATCATTCTCGAGTCTTATGACCGTCCACTCCTTTTCGGAGCAATTTTCACCGTCTGCCGCAGAAACGACACGGTTGGGATAAGGGTTGCCTGTTGTACCTTGATGAACGCTCGTTTCGGCAAACATAGGCATTTCTTCTGCATTCGGAATAGGATACGTCGGGATCTTCCAACTTTCTACCGCTACTTGAACGGGCGAATATTTGTTTTCCATAACAAACCTCGTATTTTTTCTTTCTTAAAATTGTTTTTTATCTGACACCTCTGCAACTTTTGGCATCAGCGTCAGTATAGCAAAATTGTTTCAAAAAAGCAAGTCTTTTTGAAAACTTTTTATATAAAATATTGTTGAATTGTCAATGATAGGTGACAGAT
>CAZSSE010000034.1:0-10941 GCA_964609165.1 uncultured Lachnospiraceae bacterium | reverse complement strand
CACCTTGACAACTATTTCTGAAAAATCTGTCACCTATCATTGACAATTCAACAATCAGCATGCAAAAAATCGGGAGATCGTATTGACATTCGGCACCCGGCATGTTAAAATTACTTTGGTAATGTTTTATATATTTCCTTATACGACATTATATCGGATATTTTGTCACAAAAATTTATTGACAAGGTGCTCTATGAATGTTACAATTATGTTGCGGTATGCCTACGATCCTACAATAACGTAAGGCAAGTAAATAGCCGTCAGGAGAGATAATTATGGAAATACTCAAAAAAGGAATTGTTTACAGAGCGAATGAAGGCCCGTTCCGCTATCAGGCGTGGCCAAGCATAGCTCAGGATGAAAACGGAGTTTTGTACGCAGTTTGCTCGGGACATCGCTCGTCTCACGTTTGCCCGTTCGGAAAGGATTTAATGTTCACAAGCACCGACGGCGGCAAGAGCTGGAGCGTACCGAGTATCATCAACGACACTTGGCTCGACGATCGTGACGCGGGTATTACTTATCTTGGCAACGGAAGGATGATACTTTCGTGGTTCAATCATCCAGCTATCATTTACAGAACTATCTGGAGAAGCTGGATAGTAGATGATGCGGATGATGCGTTCAAGCCCTTTGTTGATGGCTTTCTCAAGGGCTATGAGAGCTACACGCCCGAGATGGACAGAGCCGGTTCGTTTATTAAAATATCAAATGACTACGGTAAGAGCTGGGGTGCTCCTATCAAAACCGCTGTATCAGCGCCTCACGGCCCTGTAAAAACGCAGAGCGGCAGACTTCTGTACGTCGGTCGTGAGTTCCCAGGACTTGCAAACAGATATTCTTCTCAGTTTGACGGCTCTGCCGATATGACACCTGTCGAGGACAGAGACGCGATTTTCCTTTACGAGAGCTTTGACAACGGCGAGAGCTGGGAATTTGTATCAAACCTTCCGCGGCTTGAGGGAGACAACAATAAGAGCCTGTGTGAGCCGCATCTTGTAGAAATGCCTGACGGTGAGATAATAGCTGCGATCCGTGCGCATGACGATCCTGCATACGATCATTTCAGTATATATTTTACGTCCTCTAAGGATGGCGGTAAGACATGGAGTGATCTTTGGGGACTTGGTAAGATAGGCTCTCCTCCTCACCTTCTTCTCCGCAAGGATGGATCGGTTCTCATTACCTACGGCAGACGCTCCGCACCCTTTGGAATACGCGCGGTAGTCAGCTACGACGGATGTAAGACCTTTAGCGAGGAATATATTCTTTCCGACGCCCGCAACGGCGACCTCGGCTACCCTGCAACCACCGAGCTTGCCGACGGCTCGCTTGTAACCGTTTACTATCAGCCATATGGCGACGACCGCCGCACGTCAATACTTTACACGAAGTGGAAAATATAACAATGGAGCATCAGCTTAAGGTAATAAAAACCACACTCGACATCGGTCTTGGACATGAATATAAATTTTTGCATATTACCGATACGCATATAGCTCTCGACGATCCCGATCTGTCTCCAAGCAACAGGTATCGGTGCTTTGATAATGACTTTGAAAATTGCTCTGTTGAGTATTTTCATATGGCGTGCGCATATGCCGAGAAAAACGGACTTATGATGCTCAATACGGGAGATTTTCTTGATTTTCTCTCCGAGAGAAATTTTGAGTTTGCAGACAAATATCTTCTGCCGACCGACACTATCTATGCTGCGGGAAATCACGATTTTTGCCACCGTGTGGGGTTTGCAAAGGAGGATTATCAGTACAAATGGGATCAGATCAAGCGTTCTGCGCCGCATCTGCCGAATAATCTTTATTTTTATTCCAAGGTTATTGATGGCGTAAATTTTGTAACGCTTGATAACTCTTACTATCTTATGACCGACGGACAAACAGAGCTGCTGCGGGCTGAGGCGGCGCGCGGGTATCCGATAGTGCTTGGAGTTCATAATCCATTCTTCAACGAAGCGCAGGCAAATCAGATAATCGCAAACGGGAACGCCTGCGCATACGTCGTGGGAGCTCCGCAAGAGATGCTGGATACCTATCCGCCAGACAGAAAGGCTCAGCAGACACCCGACGCGGCAACGCTGCGTGCGATCGAGTATATTCAGAGCGAGCCGATGATAAAAGCGATCATCGCGGGACATACGCATATCAATTTTGAGGAGAAGCTCACGAGCGGAGTACCTCAGATCACAACTGCGGGCAGCTATCGCGGCTACGTCAGAGAGATAACTCTCATTTGAGTAGAGATGAATAAAGAAAAGTGAACGGATCACAGCGATCCGTTCATTTTTGATATTCGGAGCATTCCGAACGTTCTTTTACTGCCTTCCATAAAAATTGCGGAATATCAATAAATATTTTAGCCCGTTTCGGCTCAAGAAAAGCGCGCCATAGCCATTCAAGACCGATATGCTGCACGAGCCTCGGGGCTCTGCGCAGGTTTCCCGACCACACGTCAAGAGCACCGCCAAGCCCCATAGAAAGCCGCACACTCGGCATTTTTAATATATTTTCATTTATCCAATGCTCTTGCAGAGGAAATCCGAAGCACACCAGCAGAATGTCGGGGCGCGCGGCGTTTATTTTTGCGACTATAAGATCGTTTTGATTGCCGTGCTTGCTGAAATATCCGTGGTGAGTTCCGCAAATTATAAGCGAGGGAAAACGCTTTTTTAACGCTTCGGCCGCTTTTTGCGCCACGCCAGGCTTTGCGCCGAGAAGAAAAAAGCGGTATCCTTGCTTTGCGCCTATTGCAAAAAAACGCTCGGCGGCATCTATTCCCGATGATTTATCGGGTATCTGCTTACCACTCATTCGCGCGGCAATACGCACACCGATTCCGTCGGGAAGGTTCAAAGTAGAGGAATTGAGCAACGAGCGCAGAGAGCTGTCCTTGCTTGCGGCAAGCAGCATTTGCGTGTTGGGCGTGAATACGACCGTTTTTTTGCCATTTGCCATCCTGCCTACAATGATACTGATGATTTGCTCTTGCTTTAGCGTGCAAAGCTTTACTGAAAGTATTCGTGTGCTTGGTACAGACATAAAACGCCTCCGAGGTTTTTGTAATATTATTCCTCGGAGGCATTTTTTTATGTAATTTTAATCGAGATTAAGAAAATCCTTACGGTATTTTACGCCGAATGCTTCGGCAAGAGTTTGCATTTCGCTGTCCTTTATTGTGTTTATTCGGGGCAGGTGGGCGGTCAGCATATAGATCTGTGCCGCCTTCTCGACAGTTTCGATAAGTCCGAATGCCTCGTCAGTGCTTTTGCCCGCGCCATAGATGCCGTGCATTCCCCAGACCACGAGTCTGAATTCCTCCATCTTTGCGGCGGTAGCCATACCTATTTCGTTATTTCCGCAGAGCATCCAAGGAAGAACTCCTATGCCGTCTGGAAATACTACGATACATTCTGTGCACATCTCCCAAAGCGTATGTGTGAATTTTCTCTCGTCAAGTTCGTGAACGTAGTTCATAGCGAGCGTATATGTGGGGTGAGTATGCATAACTACCCGGTTGTCGGGATCTACCTTAAGACGTGCCATATGGCTCATAAGGTGAGCGGGAAGCTCGCTTGTGAATTTGCCGCCGTCGGCATATCCCCAAAGAAGCTCGGCGGTCGTACCGTCCTCGGCAATGCGTATGATTCCGAGATTAGTCTCGGGATCGTCCTGTACGTTCTTAAAATATTTGCCCGTACCCGTAACGATAAAGATCTTGCCGATAAGCGATTTTGCCATAAATCCCGTGGGGATCGTGCGAAGCACGTTGTTAAGATCGAGGTATTCTCCGACCTCTGCTTCATCAAGCATATAGCTTATGTTTCCGCCGTTGCGCTCATCCCAGCCGAGACGGTACATATTTGCGGTTATTTTTTTCATTTCCTCCACAAAGGGAGCGTTAAGTACGTTCTTCATTGACATCAACCTCTCTTGCTCAAAATATCCTTTTCATATGCTCTTACGTTCTCAAACCACTCACCGTCAGCAGGTGCGCCGCAGCGGCGGCAGTATTCCTCCCAAACGTCACCGAATGGAAGTGTTTTTAATTCCTCAGCGCGCACCATAAGCTCCGTCCAATTATCTGCGTCCTGCATAGCACGCATATCGTCCGAGGGCTCAAGCAGAGCCATAAGAAGTGCCTTCTGTACGTTTCTAAGACCTACAGTCCAAGCGGAGATACGGTTTATGGAAGCATCGAAATAGTCAAGCGCTATATAAACTCTGCCATCAAGTCCGCCCGAGCGCACGATCTCCTTACATATCTCGCGTGTTTCGTCGTCGAGAAGCACCACGTGGTCGCTGTCCCAGCGTATAGGACGGGTAACGTGAAGCGCGATCTCGGGGAAGAAGGTGAGGAGCGCGGGGATCTTATCCGAAACTACCTCGGTGGGATGGTAATGTCCGTTATCCATAAGCGGAATACACTTGTTCATATTTGCCGCCGCATAGCAGAGTGAGAACTCTGCCGAGCCGACTGTATATGCCTCAACTCCTATGCCGAACACCTTGGACTCAACGCAGGGCTTGACCTTATTAAAGTCATAGGGCTCGGAGAGTATCTGATCGATCGAATCGCGGTAGCGGTCGCGCGGACCCTTGCGGTCTGCGGGAATATCCTTGAAGCCGTCGCCTGTCCAAATGTTCATAACGCAGACCTGACCGAGCTCCTCGGCAAGATACTGCGATATGCGTATGCACGCCTTTCCGTGCTCGATCCAGAAGCGTCTTGTTTCCTCATTGGGGCTTGCGAGGGTCAGCGGGTCACACATCGGATGCGAGAAGAAGGTGGGGTTGAAATCGCATCCAAGTCCGCGAGCCTTGCAAAAATCCACCCATTTTTTGAAGTGATTGGGCTCTATCTTGTCTCTGTCCACCCAACCGCCGTTCTCGTCGTCGAAGATCGCATAGCAGGCGTGAAGATTTAGCTTTTTTGTTCCGGGGCAGAGTGAGAGCACCTTGTCTATGTCAGCCATAAGCTCCTCGGGAGTACGTGCCTTACCGGGATAGTTTCCTGTTGCTTGAATTCCGCCCGTGAGAGGTCCGTCGGACTTTTGGTCAAATCCGTGCACGTCGTCGCCCTGCCAGCAGTGGAGAGCCACGGGAACGCTTTTTAATCTGTTTATAGCGGCTTCGGTATCTATACCGAGCCTTGCATATTTTTCTTTTGCGTATTCGTATCTGCTCATATTCTTACCTCTTTTATGTCGAATGATTTTTTTATAAGCTCCCGTACATCCGAGAGCGAAAGCGTATCGTCTGCGTACATAAGCTGTACGGCAATATTCCCAAGTGCTGTCGCCTCAACGGGACCCGCAAGCACTCGCTTGCCTGTGTAAAGTGCGGTAAGCTCGTCAAGATAAGCGTCCTTGCAACCGCCGCCTACAATATTTATCGTGCTTATCTGCGTTCCCGTTATCTCCTCTACCGTCTTTACGGCACTGTTGTAGGAGCGGGCGAGCGAATGATATACCGAGGCGAGAGCTTCACCCACGGTAAGCTCGGGCTTTCCGAGGTATTTGCGTATAGCCTCAAGCATATTATCAGGAGCGACAAATTCGCGCGCGTTGGGATCTATATATCCGACAAGCTCGCTTGAGCGTGCAAGCTCCATCATCTCGTCATAGGAATATTTCTTGCCGAGATCTCGGCGAATGCTTTGAAACAGCCACATTCCCATAAAGTTTTTGAGAAATCTGTAGCGAAAATCAACACCGCCCTCGTTGGTAAAGCCAGCCTCCATTGCCTCACGTGTGAGCGTCGGCTCGGAAAGCTCTGTTCCTATAAGGCTCCACGTGCCCGAGGAGATGTAAAGGCTTCCGTATCCGCCGGGGCATGCGGCAACCGCAGATGCAGTATCGTGAGATGCGGCAAGAATGACGGTTGCGTCAAAGCCTACCTGCTCGCGAATGTTATCGGTAAATCCGCCGAGCTTAGCACCGTGTAGCATGAGGGGCGGAAAAACGTCGCTCCGTATGCCGAGCATATCAAGAAGCTCGACGTCAAGCTCGCGCGTTTGTGTATTTATCAGCGCTCCCGTGGAGAGATCGGTATATTCGTTTGCGATAACACCTGTCAGCTTATACGAAAGATATTGCGGTATCATAAGCGCGTGAGCAGCTTTTTCAAGCCTTCCCGACTCTTTGTCGCACCAAAGCTGATATATTGTGTTGAAATTGAGCGATTGTATTCCGTTGCGCGAGTAAAGCTCGTATCGCGAAAGTATCGCGTCGATCTGCTCGGGCACACCGTCTGTACGGCTGTCGCGATATGCAACCGCAGGTAACAGCTCGTTTCCGTCGGCGTCAAGAAGGACATAATCGACTCCCCACGTATCTATTGCAACGGTTTTTGGAAGCTTGCCGATGCGCTTACATTCTGCTATGCCCTCGATAACCGAGCGACACAGATGCTCAATATCCCAAACAAGCGTTCCGTTTTCGTTTTTTATGTAATTTTCAAATCTGTAGACCTCGGACAGCACGAGCTTGCCGTTATCAACACAAGCAAGCATATGCCTGCCGCTTGACGCTCCGATGTCAATGGCAAGGTGATAGTTCATTGATCCCTCCTGACAAAATAATGCAATATAATTATACAACAAAAGCTTACATTTTGCAAGAGCAAATAAGTAATTTAAACGAAAAATTAATAACCGCATCCAAATGTCAGACGAGATGTAAAATTATTGCGCTTCTGTCTTGACTTTTTTGCCGTTTTGCTTTATAATATAGATAATTACGTTTAAATAATCTATTTTGGATCTGAAAGGATATAGAGATGGCAAACGACAAGAAAATGGTTGAGCAGATCACGTCAATGGATACAGACTTTGCTCAATGGTATACAGACGTTGTAAAAAAGGCGGAGCTGGTTGATTATTCGGGTGTTAAGGGATGTATGATAATCCGCCCGTACGGCTACGCTATTTGGGAAAATATTCAGAGGGAGCTTGATGCCCGCTTTAAGGCAAGGGGAACCGAGAACGTGTATATGCCTATGTTCATTCCCGAGAGCCTTCTGCAAAAGGAAAAGGATCACGTAAACGGCTTTGCTCCCGAGTGCGCATGGGTAACGATAGGCGGTAGCAACAGACTTACGGAAAAGCTGGCTATACGCCCTACCTCCGAAACGCTTTTCTGCGATCATTTTAAGAATATCATTCATTCATATCGCGATCTGCCTAAGATATATAATCAGTGGGTAAATGTATGCCGCTGGGAAAAAACGACAAGACCATTCCTCAGAACCAGCGAGTTCCTCTGGCAGGAGGGGCATACCATGTACGAAACCGCTGAAGAAGCTATCAAGGATACGCAGGATATGCTTGGAGTTTACGAGGAATTTTATCTTAACTGCCTCGCTATTCCCGCAATTACAGGTAAAAAGACCGATAAGGAGAAGTTTGCAGGCGCGGAGGCTACCTACACCATTGAGCCTATGATGCACAACGGCGTTGCACTTCAGGGCGGTACCTCGCACTATTTCGGCGATGGCTTTGCAAAGGCATTTGACATTACCTTTACCGGCAGAGATAATAAGATATGCTATCCTCATCAGACCTCTTGGGGAGTATCCACACGTATGATCGGCGCTATCATCATGACTCACGGCGACGACAACGGACTGATTCTGCCGCCTGCTGTCGCTCCTATTCAGGTGGTCATTATTCCCGTTGCTCAGCATAAAGAGGGAGTTCTTGAAAAGGCTAACGAGCTGAAGAACCGCCTTGCGGCAAAGGGCATCAGGGTCAAGCTCGACGACAGCGATCAGTCTACAGGCTGGAAATACAGTCAGTACGAGATGAAGGGCGTTCCCGTTCGTCTTGAGGTCGGTCCCCGCGATATTGAGAGCGGTAGCTGCGTGCTCGTTTCCAGAGTTTCCAGAGAGAAGAATTTTGTTTCTATGGACGATCTTGAGACAGAGGTCGATAAGATGCTCAGATTTGTACACGACGAGCTCGTTGCGCGCGCGCGGAAAAATCTTGCTGAGAAGATGAGTGTTGCTCACACACACGAGGAATTTCTTGATATTGCAGAGAATCATCCCGGCTTTATCAAGGCTATGTGGTGCGGAGATTCTGCTTGTGAGGATCAGCTCAAGGAGGAGACGGGCGGCGTTAAATCGAGATGTATCCCATTCGTTGAGGAGCATATTGCCGATACCTGTGTTTGCTGCGGAAAGCCTGCAAAGCATATGGTAGTTTGGGGCAGACAGTATTAAACACAAAAATGGGCTGCCGCTGTGACAGCCCATTATATTTTATTTAATTTGAATGGAGGACGGAAAAATGAAGATGTTCGGAATGTCATTTCGTGACCGATTGGGGCATATAGACCCTATACTTTTCATTTGTACTGCCGTCCTTTCGCTTATCAGTGTAGTTACGATATGGAGTGCGGTTGATAATTTCGGGAGAAGCAAGCTTATAATGCAGATCGCGATGACGCTTGCGGGAATGGTGGCTCTGTTTATCGTAGCGAATATCGATTACAGATTTTTCGTTGACAGATTTGCCGTAATAATGTTTCTTGCGTCCGTGCTTTTACTTGCGCTTACGCTTCTTTTCGGAAGCACGGGTGAGAATATGAAGACCGCAAACCGAAGCTGGATACGTATTCCAATAATCGGCATAGCGATCCAGCCGTCGGAATTTGTAAAGATAGCCTTTTTGTGTACCTTTGCAAAGCATATTGATCTTGTTAAAAGGACTATAGACCGTCCTAAGACCTTGCTTGGGCTTCTGCTTCATGCCGGGATAATAACGGGTCTGATACTTTTGTCGGGAGATCTCGGCGTCGCACTTGTATATTTAGGTATCACAGCCTTTATGTTGTTTTGCGCAGGGCTTTCGGGCTGGTATTTTCTTGGAGCCGCATCCGCAGTTGCGATAGCCTTTCCGTTTTTGTGGGATCTCTTGAAGCCGTATCAGCAAAATCGCATCATATTCGGATTTCAGCCCGAGCTTGACGCCGACGGCGTCGGGATGCAGGCTCTTATGAGCCGTGACGCTATTGCGAACGGCGGAATGCTTGGCAGAGGATTTTCCTCGGGCGGTATATACGAGCGGTTGCCTGCCTCGCACACCGACTTTATTTTCTCAACAGTTTGTGAAAAATTCGGATTTTTAGGCGGGTCGTTGGTCGCTCTTATGCTTGCGGTGCTTGCGCTGCGTCTTTTGTGGCTCGCATATTCATCGCGCGATCCGGTCGGCAGACTGATATGCAGCGGTGTTGCCGCGGTTATTATTATTCAGACCGTAGAAAATCTTTGGATGTGTTTAGGACTTGTTCCCGTTGTCGGAATAACACTTCCTTTCGTAAGTGCAGGCGGCTCGTCGGTTTTTGCTTTATATTTTCTTTTAGGTCTTGCGCACAGTGTGTACGCGCACGAAAAAAGATTTTTCTTTACACGTGAGCGGTAGGCTCACTCAACCGTTACGGATTTTGCAAGATTTCGGGGCTTGTCGACGTCAAGTCCCTTTTTTGCTGACGTGTGATAGGCAAGTAGCTGTATAGCTGTGGCGGTGACGAACGGATAGATAAGCGGCGACGTATTTGGCAGGGTAATGATCCTGCAAACTGGCAGCTCATTTTCTCTTGCCACGGCATCAGAGCAGATAATTATAACATCAGCACCGCGCGAGATGACCTCGTGTATTCCGTTAAGCGTCTTTTTTGCAAGCTTCCTGTCGGTCATAATGGCGACGACGGGGGTCTTTTCTGTTATAAGCGATATAGTACCGTGCTTTAGCTCGCCTGACGGATATGCTTCGCTGTGTATATATGATATTTCCTTTAGCTTAAGTGACGCCTCAAGAGCGAGCAAATAATCAATGCCTCTGCCAATGTAGAAAAGATGCTCGGCATTGGTGATTGTCTGTGCGATCTCCGCTATCGCGTCACCCTGAGCGAGCGTTGACGAGATCACAGTGGGAAGCTCTGCGCAAAGCTGATCGCAATATATGCGCGCATCAGCTTCAGTAAGACGTTTATTGAGCATAGCGAGCTTTATCGCAAGCAGACAGAGGATCGCGCATTGAACGCTATACGCCTTGGTGCTTGCAACCGATATTTCGGGACCTGCCATGGTATATATTACCTTGTCTGCCTCACGTGCAAGCGTTGAGCCGAATACGTTTACTACGGCAAGAGTTGGCATGTCAAGCTCCTTCGCTTTTCTGAGTGCGGCGATTGTATCTGCTGTCTCTCCGGATTGTGAGAGAAAGACGGCGAGCGAGCCGCTATCAAGTATCGGATCGCTATATCTGAACTCACTTGCTATCTCGACAGATACGGGAATGTGTGCAAGCCGCTCGATAAAATATTTTCCGACAAGACCTGCGTGCATCGCAGTTCCACAGGCGATGATGCGTATATTGCGCGCGCATTTCAAAAGATCGGATACATCGGAAAAATCGGGTACAGATGATTTTAGCGTGCGTTCAACTGTAGATCTCAGGGCATCCGGCTCCTCGTGAATTTCTTTCAGCATAAAGTGGGGAAATCCACCCTTTTGCGCCTGCTCGGGGCTCCACTCTATATGCTCAAAGCTTTGAAGCGTCTCGGAGTGAGGCGCGTCGTAAAAGGTTATAGCATCGGCTGACAGCTCGGCAACTATTCCCTCATCAATTCGACAGCAACGGTCGGTGTATGGGAGAATTGCGGGTATGTCGGATGCGATATAAGCTCCGTCGCCGTTTATGCCGAGTATAAGAGGACTGTCCTTGCGCATCGCATAGATCTTATTGGGAATATCCTTGAATATTATGCCGAACGCATAAGAGCCTGCAAGCATTTTATTTGCTTCAAAGAGTGCCGCTACAGGATCGCCCGTGCGCTTGTAGAGCATATCAATGAGCTTTGCGGCGCGCTCGGTATCGGTCTCGGAGATAAACTTATAGCTCTCGGATACGAGAAGCTTTTCA
>CAZSSE010000033.1:0-10945 GCA_964609165.1 uncultured Lachnospiraceae bacterium | reverse complement strand
GTTACAAGCAGGGTGAACAAGAAAAAAAGCCTACCCACTCATATCCCGATTGAGTGCACGGCTCTTGCCAAGGATTCGATAGCTTTGTTGGAGCAAATCAGAACCATTGACAAACAGCGCCTTACAGAGTACGTTGGCAGAGCATCAAGCGAGTCAATGAATGAAATCGACAAGTCATTCTTATTGAGCGTGGGGGTGAAGGTTTGAGAGAAGATGTAAGAAAGCAGATGATCTACCTTGCTTCCGTTGATGTTCTAAAACGGCTTCTAAAGCAGGGGGTGGAGAAGAAGGTAATTGACCGCCTCAATCAGAAAAATGCGGAACAGATGGGGTGTAAGATAATTCCCATCACATAAAAAATCGCATCCTTGCGGTTTTTTCAAAAAAAGATATACTATGAGTCGAAAGGAGAGGTGAAATAAATGAATGTAGCAAGCACCCCAACAAAAAACGTGCAAGTAATCAGACCGCTTGCTGAATATTCCGTTAATGCCGGAATACAGAGAGTAGCGGCATATTGCCGAGTAAGCACCGACTCAAGCGACCAAGTAAATTCTTTTTTGAACCAAGTACGGTATTATACCGATTTCATTCAATCTTCGGACAAGATGGAGCTTGTCGATATTTATGCCGATGAAGGCATAACGGGAACAAGTATCCATAAGCGCGATGAGTTCAATCGAATGATGAATGATGCGCGCCTTGGCAAGATCGACCGCATCTATGTAAAGAGCATACCGCGTTTTGCAAGAAACTCTTTGGAATGTTTGGAGTCCATTCGTAAGCTCGCAGAATACGGAACGACCGTGATATTTGAGAATGACCGCATTGACACGCGCAATATGAGTTCTGAAATGATAGTGTATATCAAGAGCGCATTTGCACAGAACGAGTCAATGTCATATTCCAAAAGAATGGCAACAGCTTATCGAATGAAGATGGAAGAAGGAAACTTCATTACCTATCACGCTCCGTATGGCTACCGTCTTGATAACGGTTCTCTTGCAATAGTTCCCGATGAAGCCGAGATTGTAAAACGAATTTTTAGTTTGTACCTTTCGGGGCGGGGGTGCGGTCAAATTGCCGCAACCCTAAACCGTGAGAATATCCCGTCAAGTGAGGGCGCGTGGACAAGCTGCCATATCCGTTATATCATTTCAAATGAAAAATATATCGGTGACAGTATGCTCCAAAAGACCTTTACTCCCGATATTTTCCCTTTAAGGAACAGACCGAACCGAGGAGAACGTGACAAGTTCTATGTAGAGAATACGCACCCCGCCATTCTTGATAAGACAACATTCCAAGCGGCACAAGAACGCAGGGAAGCGAGAAGCCAAAAGGAAACGAAGAAAAAGGAACAGTACCTTTTCACGAAAATGATCGTGTGCGACGAGTGCGGATGGTCATACAAACGCAGAGTGCAGAACGGTACTGTGTATTGGATTTGCTCTCATAAAGGAAATTCCGGCTTTGAGTGCGGAGGTAAAAATCTCTCCGAAAATGCAATCTTTTCTTCCTTTATATATATGTATAACCGTTTAAGGCAAAATGAGAAGCTTTTGGTTGATGATACTCTCTCTCTTCTTATTGCGATACGAACTAAGTTAGTATCACAAAGCACCGAAATCGTACAGATTGATGCCGAGGTCGCAAGGCTCTGTAAGCAGAACGATATGTACGTTCAGCTACGAAACAAAAACATTATGGATGAGGTTTCGTTTTCGGAGCAGACCGCAGAGCTTCAATCAAGATTAACAACCTTGAGAACGCGACGAATTAAGTTGATGAGCGAGGATAAAGACGTTCACTATATTGACGATCTTCGGATGCTCAAGGAAGTCTTACAAGAAGCACCTCGCGCAATTCTGAGCTTTGATGCTGATTTGTTCAGTGCGATAGTCGAGAAGATCCGCGCAGGGAATGACGGAACTATTACCTTCGTTTTGAAAGGCGGGTTGAAATTCAAGGAAAGGATAGACTTATGAAATTAAGAACGATACTGTACGGATATGAAATGAAAAACGGACATATGGCGGTTGTCGATAGCGAAGCCGCCGTAGTCCGCAGCATATTCGCTTTGTATATAGAGGGAAAATCTCTCAAAGAAATTGCCCAACTCTTAACAGAGCAGGGCGTTACATACTATCTTGAAAAGAATGAGTGGAACAAAAATATGGTTTCGCGGATTCTTGATAATCCCAATTATGTGGGGGAAGGAGAGTATCCGAGCATCATTTCAAAGGCTGATTTTGAACTCGCCACCAAAAGAAAGTCTAAAATGGGCGGAACACAAACCGAGCTTCCCACAATAACAACGCTTATCAAGAGCAAGACGGTATGTACTCAATGCGGGAGAAAAATGGGGCGTATCAATAAATGGCGTAGCCGTGAAAAATGGGTTTGCCCGAACTCCTGCAAGGTGGATATGTATTACGGAGATAAAGAACTCTTGGGTGGAACACTCGCCGTTCTCAACCAAGCCGTTAAAACTCCGGGTATGTTAGCGACGGTTTCTTCTTCGAGAGAGTATGAGCCAACCTTGGAAATCACTCGGCAGGAGAAGGAAATCGAGCGAATGATGGAGCAAACGGGGATTGAGTTCGGTGTCATATCAAAAATGGCATTGCAATGTGTCGCTCATAAGTATGACTGCTGCCCGTATGACAAAAGCCTTGCTCTGACCGAAGCTCTGATAGAGAAGTTTGGTAGTATGCCGATGTTGAGTGAATTGGATAGCGATTTGGTACGGACTACTATAAAGCAAATCTCAATCAACCGTGACGGTGCTTTGACGGTTGAGTTTATCAATGGCGCGGAAATTACAAGCCAATATAGAAAGGAGAATACGAATGAATAACTACGCACCCGTAAGAACGATAACAAAGATAGAAGCTAACCCGATCTTGTCAAGCCGAAAGGACGAATATCGCAGACTTCGCGTTGCTGCTTACTGCCGTGTTTCCACGGATGAAGAAGATCAGCTTAACAGTTTGGAAACGCAGATGCAGTATTACACCTCTAAAATAGCCGAAAATCCTAATTGGACTATGGTAGGTATTTATGCTGATGAGGGCATTTCGGGAACGAGAGCAGATAAGCGCGATAAGTTTATGAAGCTTATGCGCGATTGTCAAAAGGGAAAGGTTGATTATATCCTTACTAAATCGACAACCCGTTTTGCGAGAAATACCGTTGATAGTTTGACTTGGATACGCAAGCTCAGAGCCATCGGTATCGGTGTGTACTTTGAAGAACAAAACCTTGATTCCTCCAAAGTTGAAAATGAAACATTGATAGGCTTCTTCAGCGTTATGGCACAATCCGAGAGTGAAAGTATTAGCGGCAATGTCAAGTGGGGTATCCACAAGAGAATGAAAAACGGTACTTATGCCGTTCAGTTCAATATGTTGGGGTACAAACGCGGTGAGGACGGAGAACCTTATATTATTCCAGAAGAAGCTGAAATCGTAAGGGAACTGTTCAACCGATTTCTTGACGGTGCAAGCCTTGGTCAGTTAAAGACTTTTCTCGAAAATAAAAAAGTTCTTACCCGACGAGGTAAGAATGAGTGGTCTATATCGGTTATTCGTGGAATGTTGTCTAACGAAAAGTATGTGGGCGATATTCTTTATCAAAAGACCTACCGCGCGGATTGTATCAGCAAGAAGGTAAAGGTAAATCGCGGTGAAATGACAAGGTATCTTGTATCTAACAATCACGCTCCAATTATCGACCGCGACACGTTTAACTTGGTTCAAGCGGAGCTTTCGCGCAGAACAAGCAAAAATAAAAAAATGGATTCTGCGATTACCGAGCAGGGAAAGTATAGTGGTAAATTCGCTTTGTCAGAGTTGTTAATTTGCGGCTCTTGTGGGAGCGCATACAGAAGGAACTCTAAAGTTGCAAAGGGAAAGACTACTTATTATTGGCGTTGCGTGAATAGAGTGGAACACGGAACGAAATACTGTAAGGACTCGGCAGGGGTAGAAGAAAAAATGCTCCAAGAGTCGATATGCCGTTGCTTGTCAAAAATGCTTGAAGATAGCCAAGAGGTTTATTCTCTTATTCAGAGCAACCTAACTTATGCGGTTTCCGGCAATAGCGCTGCTCTTGATATGCACTTGATTGAAACGCAGATGAAGCAGGTCAAGCAAGATGCCGACAATATGATGGAGAAGATGAGTAAAACAGAGGGAAGTACCGAGCTTTATGAAAAGGCACTTTCGGAACTCTTTGAACAGCTTGTCGCACTCCGCACACAATACGAGCAGGCAAGAGCACAATCTGAACAGAGCGAGTCGGTCAATGCAGAAGTCCAAAGAATTTTGAACATACTCCAAAATACCGAGATCAGTTTTACCGAATATGATGACCTTACTGTTCGTCGCTTGGTAGAGTGCATCCAAGTATGCGGAAAAGAAAAAATCATCGTTACTTTGAAGGGCGGTTATCAAGCCGAAGAAGAACTAAGAAGAAACGACACATAAAAATAAAAAGGTTCAAGAGATAGCGATGTTTCTTGAACTTTTTTGCAATTATTTTCTTAAAACATATTGACAGAGTCGGCAAAAAGTGCTATAATCAATATGTTAATAAAGCAGGGCATCGATTTCGGCGATTTTGACCGAGTTGTAATTTTGTCCTGTAACCACATCGTTACAAGACGATTTACAACTTGTAGCAAAAAGCCTTGTATAACAAGGCTTTTTTTGCGTATATGTGAAAATTTTTTCAAGGAAGGTGATACGAAAATGTACAACTGTTATATTTGCGGAAGAAAAATAGACGTGTATCCGGTGAGAGTATCAGCAATGCCATTTAATCAGGTATGGACCGGCGAACAAAGGTCATTTGATCAGTCGGAAGAAGCATATGTTATTTCTTTTGATATGGATGCTCCGGTTGACCTTGAAGTAGAAATTGAGAATGAGTTTAGCACATATGAAATTCGTCCTTTGTCCAAAAATATCTCTCACAAGAAAGATGGCAAAAAGATTTCTATATTGATCGACAGCCCAATGCAATTTACGCTTGAGGTAGACGGTTTTCATAATGCCCTGCATGTTTTTGCAAATCCCGTCAGTCAGAAGCCCGATGGGGATGTGATTTACTACGGAAAAGGTGAGCATAAGGCTGATCTCATATGGTTGGAATCTAATCAAACTCTTTACATTGACGAGGGTGCGATCGTTCACGGGGTTGTGTATGCAAAGGATGCGGAAAATGTACGCATTATGGGAAGAGGTATTCTTGATGCGTCACTCTACCGTCGTGGAAATGATGATAACGAGGGCGGACGAGAAATAATTGAGGATCTTCTTTCTCGTGGATTTAGTCCTGTAGATATGAAATATCACGGCAATCTTGTGCTGAATCATTGCCGCAACTGCCTTGTAGAGGGCGTTATTCTTTGCGATGCGCCAATGTGGTCTACCATCATACGAAATGATTGCGAAAACATTACGGTAGACAATATAAAAATTGTCGGACAGTGGAGATACAATTCTGATGGAATCGATATTTGTACTTCAAAAAATGTCACTGTAAAAAACTGCTTTGTTCGTTCGTTTGATGATTGCGTGGTCACACGTGGCGCGTATTTGGAGGGCGAAAGCGGTAACGTGGAAAACGTGGTGGTTGAAAATTGCGTTTTGTGGTGCGATTGGGGAAAATCTTTGGAAACATGGTGCGGTCATAAACCGACCGAGATAAAAAATGTTACCTTTAGAAACAATTATTTGATCCATTTGGATTCAACGGCAATGAATATTACCGTATGGTATGGAAGCAATCACTCTTTAGTGGATAATATTCTTTACGAAAATATTTTTATTGATGTGGACGATAAGTACCTTTTCTATGCACTTCAAAGTGAGGAAAATCCTGTATTTCAAAAGAATTATGGATATATCCCGTATGTCGTTAAAGTTAGCATTGAAAAATTAGGAAAAATGGTTGATCTCGGTTCTCAAAGATGTGAGGCGATTGACGATCTTTCTTGGTTTGACGTGGCTTTTCAAAATATAGCCTACAAAAACATTAGATATTTTGGAAAAGACTGTAGACTTAGAACTCTGGTCGAAAAGTATTCGGATATACATAAGATCAAATCACTGAAAGCTGTTGATTGTGATTTTGAACTCGAAGAGTGGTTCTAAATTGATTTTGCCAAATTAAAAAAATACGAGTTGTTATTTTGACCTCCAAACACAAAAAGCACTTGCGATCGCAAGTGCTTTTTGGTTCTATAATAAATGTTGTGGTGGAAGCCGACAGATATAGCCAAAAAGCAAATAAAAAGTAAAAAAAGTAAAAAAGAAGAACGTATCCTAAAAATCCGATATGCTGTTATGTAACCAAGTACGAGGTTTCGGAAAACGAAAATAACGTGGCTGATTTATTCAACCACGTTGCTCCTATTTTTAGTAGGTGTTAGAGCTTGGTTATCGACGGTAACTGTCGGCATGCTCTTTTCGAATCGGAGCAGGGCAGCCGAGTTGCCAAGGCGAAAGACCTGTTCTGTTCCGCGCAGAGCGAACGGACGTTCGCTGATGTCGAATTGCGTGCCGTCTATGACGACGATCGCTTTGCCGCTTATATACGAGCATTTAAGAGATATAGTGTGAGTGATAGTATTTCCCGTGAGTTCTCCGCTCTCTATATCGGTCTCGGGCTCGCAATATTCCCAATAAATTCTTTTTGCCATGCCGCACTCCTTTTAATACAGATAAGGTATGATTACGTGTCCCGAGCAATCAAAAACAATATCCTTTGATTTTATTGCCTTTGCAACATCGTACGAATCCTTCATCTCGGTAGTGGTTCGCATAAGACACATTGCCTCGTGATTTTCGTGATGAAAATCGGTTCCGGCCGTTACAAGCAGGTCGTTATCTCTTGCATACCGTGCGGCTACTGCTACCTTTCCGTTGTGATTGGGATGCATATTGAATGATTCTATTCCGTCAATGGATCCGATAGGTGCGCGCACTATGTCCTTCCTGAATGGATGCGCTTGAATAATCACATTGCGGTCGTTTTTCGCTTCCTTATAGAAATTTTCGATGCCATATGGAATAAGCTCGATAAACGACGAAATGTCGTTCTCACAGACGCCGTATATTAGGTAGTCATTGATGTTTTCCGTAAATCTGAGCTCAACTCCGAGAATAACGTTTATTTCATTGCCTGCTGCTTCTTTTGCAAGTCTATAGTCGTTCAGATAATACTCCACGCCCTCATTGCAGTTATTAGGCGTGAGATGATTGGTCAATACGATCGAGCGCACGCCGACTGCCTTATAAATTTCAACCACCTCTGCGGGTGAAAAATCTCCGCAGGCACTGACGGGATAGGTATGAGCGTGAAGCTCGGTGGTATACCGATAATTTTCTGTTATCTTTGAAAAGTCCATTTTTATTCCTCCGATTATATTCTTGAAGCTCCCGTTCGTTTTGCCGCATCTATTACGGCGTCGGCCACGACCTTAGATACTCTCCTGTCGAGCGCAGGAGCTATTATATTTTCTTCGTTCAGCTCATCATCAGGTATAAGCGATGCAAGTGCAAACGAGGTAGCTACCTTCATTTCCTCGTTGATGCATTTTGCTCTGCAATCGAGTGCGCCTCGGAAGATACCGGGGAATGCAAGCACGTTGTTGATCTGGTTAGGATAGTCTGACCTTCCCGTGCCGACGATTCGCGCACCTGCGCGCTTTGCAAGCTCAGGCATTATTTCAGGCGTAGGATTAGCCATTGGGAAAACGATGGCGTCATTAGCCATTGAAGCGACCATTTCCTCGCTTACGATATTAGGTGCGGAGACTCCTATAAATACGTCTGCTCCGCGCATAGCATCGGCAAGCGTGCCATGCATAAGCGAGCTGTTTGTAAGTGCTGCAATTTCCTTGTGCGCCGAGTTTAAGGAGTCATCGTCACGGCTTATTATAGCGAATCGGTCTACCATAACAAGATCCTTAACGCCTATATTGAGAAGATGCTTACCTATAGCGCATCCTGCCGCACCTGCTCCGTTTATAATGACACGGACATCACCGATATTCTTCTTGACGATTTTAAGCGCGTTTATCATTGCCGCGGCAACTACAATTGCCGTTCCGTGCTGATCGTCGTGGAATACCGGAATATCGCATACCTCCTTGAGCCTTTCTTCTATTTCAAAGCAACGCGGAGCGGATATATCCTCAAGGTTAATACCGCCGAAGCTTCCTGAAATAAGCTCTATAGTTCTTACTATTTCATCTACGTTCTTTGATCGTATGCAAATAGGGAATGCGTCAACGTCCGCAAAGGTCTTGAAGAGTGCGCATTTGCCTTCCATAACAGGCATACCCGCCTCGGCACCTATATCGCCAAGACCGAGAACAGCTGTTCCGTCTGTGATAACGGCAACAAGATTGCTTCTTCTCGTGAGCTCGTATGATTTGTTTATGTCTTTTTGGATCTCAAGACAGGGCTCGGCAACGCCGGGGGTATATGCAAGCGAAAGATCTTTCCTGTCATTTATCGGGCAACGAGCCACTACCTCGATCTTTCCGTTCCATTCATAGTGCTTTTTAAGTGATTCTTTTCTTATATCCATAGCTTTTACAGTTTATCCTATATCATTTCCTCAGGGTGAAATATTTCGTCAAAGCGCTCGGCATCCATAAGACCGAGGCGCAGAGTAGCTTCCTTTAGCGTTATATTTTCTTGATGTGCGAGCTTTGCCACCTTAGCGGCGTTTTCGTATCCTACGTAGGGATTGAGAGCAGTCACGAGCATAAGCGAGTTGTGAAGGTTATCGTGCATTTTCTCGCGGTTTGCTTTAATTCCGCACACGCAATGTGATCTGAAGGATTCCATAGCATCGGCGAGCAGACGGCAGGATTGAAGAAAATTGTAAGCGCAGACAGGCATAAACACGTTTAACTCAAAGTTTCCTTGTGACGCTGCCATAGCTACAGCCGTGTCGTTTGCGATAACCTGAAGGCATACCATGGTAACAGCCTCGCACTGCGTGGGATTTACCTTACCCGGCATTATAGAGGATCCGGGTTCATTTTCGGGTATAGTGATCTCGCCAAGACCGCAACGCGGACCCGAGGCAAGCCAGCGAATATCATTTGCTATTTTCCAAAGATCAGATGCAAGTGCCTTCAAGGCTCCGTGCGCAAAAACGAGCTCATCCTTTGATGTCAAAGAGTGATACTTGTTTTCATCGCTTATAAAGGGGAGGGAGGTGATCTCGGAGATCTTTTTGGCAACGAGAGTGTCAAAGCCTTCAGGAGCGTTCAGACCCGTGCCGACGGCGGTGCCGCCAATAGCAAGAGTGCATAGCTCCGCCGAGGCAAGCTTTATCATCTTTCTGTCCTTTTCAAGCGAAGATCGCCAGCCCGATATTTCGCCCGAAAAGCTGATAGGCGTTGCATCCTGTAAATGTGTGCGTCCGCTTTTTACAATGCCTGCATTGTCGCGTTCAAGACGTATAAGCTCGTCAATAAGCATATCGAGAGCGGGGAGCAGCAGCTCCTTAACAGACTTGAATGCTGATATGTGCATGGCAGTCGGGAACGTGTCGTTTGAGGATTGCGACATATTTACATCGTCGTTCGGATGAAGCAGAGGCTTTCCGACCACGGCGTTGCCGTAATTAGCAATTACCTCGTTTGTATTCATATTTGATTGAGTTCCTGAACCGGTCTGCCATACGACGAGCGGAAAATGGTCGTCAAGCTCGCCCGAAATGATCTTTTCGCACGCCGCGCTTATCGCATCGAGCTTTGCTTGGCTCATGCGATCAGGGCAGAGCTCTGCATTTGCTCGCGCAGCGGCAAGCTTAAGTATGCCAAACGCGTGTATTATTTCGGGTGGCATAGGCTCACGGCCGACACCGATTCGAAAATTTTCAAGGCTTCTTTGCGTTTGCGCACCCCAAAGGCGAGAGGCTTCAACCGATACCTCGCCCATTGAGTCGTGTTCAATTCTGTATTTCATAAAGGGTTATCTCCTTATATGGATTGTTAATATGCAGATTTACGCTGTCGCTATCATAGCAGACCGCAAGACGTGCAGTGTGCTCGCCTTTGACAAGAATATATTCTTTAAAATTGTATGCAGTATTATTTGGTATTTGTGCCGAACAGATAGAGGAAAGCCCCGTTCCCAAAAGCTTCGACAAAGCCTCTTTTTTTACCCATAACCCGAAAAAATCCTCGGTGGGATATTTGCTTGATATGAGATCCGAATGCTCATCGGCAGCAAAAAAACGCTTTGAAATAGACAGTATATCTCGATCACCGTTAATAAACTCAAGATCTATGCCGACGTTTTTGTCGGATAGAGCCACAGCAACGAGCGTATTGGAATGTGAGATACTGAAATGGAGCGGTATGAAAGTAAAATACGGCTTGCCGTTTTCATCGCGGGCTATGGTAAGATCAACGCTGTTTGTGTCGATACCGCGCTGAACAAGCAAACGCTTCAGACAGATGAGAGCGGAGAGGGAATTCTTCAGCGCGGTTGGATTTTTAATTTTCAACAAGCGCGCCTTTTCGTATTCTCCAAAGGGAAGTGTGCTAATAGAGTCATATATATCTTGCTGTATGCTGTCGCTGTGTATAAATGACAGCATACAAATTTGATTATTACAGATCATCCTATCACCTCTCTTCGGTATAATAATATTATACAACATATAAGATCTTTTTTCAATATTTTTTTCTAAAATTTTTTTAAAACCCCTTGACATCTGAACATCTTTGTAGTATAATACTAATGTTGCGAAAGCGACTGCATAAGCGCAAGTGGCGGAATAGCGTTAAAGATGCGTACAAGAACGCATTGCTAAGCTTGCCTTGGAGAGTTTGCTCCAAGTAAAATGTTAAAACTCTATATGCGAGAGTGGCGGAACTGGCAGACGCGCACGTTTGAGGGGCGTGTAG
>CAZSSE010000032.1:0-10981 GCA_964609165.1 uncultured Lachnospiraceae bacterium | reverse complement strand
TATCTGTACTCTCTCTTGGTAGCTCCCGTAAATACATAGATAGGAGTCTTCTCGATCATAGGATACTTTCTGATCCAGTCCTCACGAATAACCTCACTCTTCATTGCTGCTTCGGAATTGAGGTCATATTTCTTAAAGAAATTCTTTTCGAGGTTTTCTCTTTCCATCTGAGAGCAGCCTGCCTCTATCGCTACGTTGAGGATCTTTTCCTCAAATTCGTCAGCCGCAATTCTTTCGGGAACAAGGTATCTGGAATCAACACGTCCGATAGAATAGTCAACTCGGAGTCCGTCCTTGATCGGCTTAACAGAGATCTGGCTGGGCAGGGGCGTCTTTGTGCTTCCGATCGTACCAACTGCCACTGCATCGGAATAGCTGTTATAAGAACGCTCCTGGTTATTGTTTGTAATATCAACGTATTCTATGAGAATCTGGGAGAGTATCTCCTTCTGCTTAGATTCCTCGA
The DNA here is from genome assembly GCA_964609165.1 of uncultured Lachnospiraceae bacterium. Lineage (GTDB taxonomy): Bacteria > Bacillota > Clostridia > Oscillospirales > CAG-272 > HGM12713. The sequence goes on along the minus strand of CAZSSE010000032.1, from coordinate 10,515 downwards.
TACCGGCAGAGCTTGCGGTCACAGGGTTTGTAAACATATACTCGCCTGTAGCAATGCACTCAACAGCAACCTCGCCGCTATACTCGTCGATATAAATACGATAACCGTGAGCCTCCATACGAAGGTCCATAGTTGCTATCTTTTCCTCCTCGGTATCGACTATAATAGTTTCACCGGTTTCGGGATCAACATATTCACCTGTCTGGTAGCTCTTCAGAGTAGGTTGCTTATTGGTTGTTTTATACGTATATTTTGAGGTTGTTGCATTTTCACTTGAATTTTCAGCTTGAACAAGGATGGTAAAAGTGCTCATCAACATCAAAGCCGCTAAAAATATAGCGATTAGTTTTTTCATTAACATATCATTTACCTCCTTCCGTTACATTCGATACTGAAGCTCTGTTATAATGTTCGTAACAAATCCTACGAGCTTACCAAGAAGCGTCGAGAAGAGTATTGCGATAAACATAATACAGATCATTCCGACCAATGTTGCAATTACCGTTATTATATTCTTTCCCATAGTGTAATCGTGTGTCACCATGGTTCCGAAGAAAATCAAGAATCCCATCCATATAATACCGATAGTCGTGATGAGCGACACGGTCTTTACTTCACTTGCAACAATAAAGTTAGATGCGATGGTTGCGGGCACCATAGTCAGCACCATTGGCAGAAGTGAATACGTGGTTGCGATATAAATATCCTTCATGCTTCCTTCGCCATCGAACAGCGTTGTAAGGCACCAGTTCGCAACTATCCAAAGCGCGAGCGGTACGCAAACACCCGTAATAGCGCCGAACAGAGTGATATACTTTGCCTCAGGGTTAGTAACATATCCTGCGCCGATAGAATTATAGTAGAAAGCTATTACTGCAATTGCAAGGAACGTGGTGCCGGCTCTTACCGAGCCTCTCTTTTCATGCTTCAGATCCCAGAAACCGTCGAACGGGTGGAAAATGAGGTGGAACGCAAATAGCAGTTCTTGACCGTAAGTTCTCTTTCCTGTAGCTACGGAAACACGCTTGTTGACCTTCTTAGCATATCCAAAGAATTTACAGATTCCAAAGATAAGCACAAACAGAATTATAGGAATCGTCCACAGATAGCTTGATATCCAATTCTGGCGAAGCTCACTGTACGCCTCGGAATAATTCTCGGTATCATAAGCGAGCTTATACTGCTCTACCGCCTCGGCATACTGCTGATTTTCATACATCGCGTTACCGATACCGATATACGCAGTGTCGAAGTTAGAGTTTCTTTTGAGTATCTCTGTCCAGTCGTTTATTGCCTCATCGTAAAGTCTGTTGTTCTGATTTTCTATCGCCTGAAGGAGCACATCTCCGTACTCTGTTCTCTGATATACCGTAAACGAAGCCTTCTCCGAACTGTCGAGCAGAAGCATAGCATCGCCCTGATAATCTATTGCACGAAGCGAGTTCTCGGTAATATTTCCGAGCAAGTCTCCCTCGTCACCGAACGCGAACAGGAGATTACCGTCGAAGTCGTAAGTAAATACCTTACTTCTCTTCTCATCTATGATCGACCACGTATCCTCCGGTCCCACGGCAACGTCAACTATCTTTGACGGTCCTGTGGTATATGTTCCCTGAAGTGCATTGACCTGACCAAATATATCTATTTCACCTGACGGAGGATAAAAGCCGTTTCGTCTCATAAGCTCAGAGCCTGCGGCATTGAGCATTTTTACAGGCGCGTTATCACCGCTCTTATCCTTGCTTTGTATCGCGCTCTGGATCTTATAATCATCAAGGGTGATAGTAGCATAGATGAAGTCGCCGGCAAGAGTAATATTGTTGTATGCTGTCGAAATATAGTTAGTGGACAGCTCATTCTGTTCCTCGGTTCTGAATCTTCTCCAGATCTTTTCCCAGAAGGAAACGTCTACCTTCTGAGCGCCTATATATCCGGTAAAGATTCCTGTGTCGGTCATAACCACAATACCGTTCTGAGAGTTTCTGTCTACAACGTAAAGTCTGTCGTAACGGTCGACCGCAACTGCGATCGGGCTATATACCGATGTTGCGTCTATAAGATCCGACTTCGGCTGACCTATCTCGGAGAGGAACTCTCCGTCAGTGGAGAACGTAAGTATTCGGCTGTTGGAGGTGTCGCAAATAAATATGCGTCCGCTTATCTTTTCTCCGCCTACAACCTTGCTTTTCGTAACAAATACGCCCTCCGGTGAGCTCAAAGTATCGATATTACCGTTTACGTTCTTAAATGAATCAATGATATATTTGACCTTATAATAAGGGTCAAGTACAATAACTCTGTTGTTATCCTTATCAACAACGTACACGTTATTATTTTCGTCAACCGCAAGATCCGCAGGTGTTTTTACCGGAACTGCCTTCGCGGCGAGCTCTTCCTCGCTAAGCTCAGGATAAAGCTCACGAAGCTTGTTAACGTCGGTAACGCCCATGTAATCAGAGTTGACCTCTCGATCAGGAACGTAAGCATCGGGAGAGCGAAGATCGGTTCCGCTGATCGAGTACGTATATGTGTAATAAGGTGTTGCAGCACTTACAGGAAGAGCCAAAAGCATAATAACAACAAATGCAATACATAAAATAGATGTTGCCTTTTTCATTTTTCTCCTCCTATTATTAGTCCTTCATTCCGCTAGAGCCCATCGTCTCAATGATGTTTGACTGAGAAACGACGAATACTAAGATAGGAACGAGCATCATTACAACGGTTGCCGCCGCGCTTGCACCGGCACGCTTAATACCGCCGGCAGTGATCTGACCGATAGCATAGTTAAGTGATTTGAGCTGCTCGGAATGGATATACATTGACGAGCCTGCGTTCCAAAGTCCTTGGAAGCTGTATACTATAAGCGTAAGCCAACCGGGCTTAACCATCGGCATCGCTATCGTCCAGAAGGTACGGAGCTCGCTTGCGCCGTCAAGTCTTGCGCTTTCAAGCACCGAGTCGTTGACGTTGGACTCCATAAACTGCTTCATCAGGTAGAAGCCGAGCGTCGAGCCCCACGCGGGAACGATGATCGCCCAATATGTATCTACCATATGCAACGCGCTCATCAAAATAAAGCTACAGGTTGCCGTAACGGTCTGGTGGAACATAAGGGATGTCTGAACTGTCTTAAACATCATCTTTCCGCCGGGAAAAGAGATCTTTGCCATTGCGTAAGCTGCAAGAGAAGCAACGAAGAGGTGTCCTATCGTACCCGCCACGGAGGTAAATACCGTATTGAATATGTATCGGGAGAAAGGAACCATACTGTCGCTCATAAGAGTAAACAAGTCTTTGAAATGCTTTGCCGTGGGATTTACAACGTAGAATCTCGGGGGGAACATCCAAAGCTCGTCAAGAGGCTTGAATGCCTGTATTACACAGTAATACATAGGCAGGAACATAAACAGTCCCAATATGAAGAGTATGACGGTGATACCTGCGTCTCCGCCTCTGGATCGCGCAAGTACGACTTTATGTTTTCTGGTTCTTAACTTTGCCATATCACGATCCTACCTTCGAAATCATCTTTTTAACCAGCATATTTGCGCCGATCATTACCGCAAACAGCACAACTGCTATCGCCGATGCGTAACCCGTCTCAAAACGCATTCCGCCATAGTCCTCAAGGTGGTGAACGATGGTATGCGCCGCGTAGTCTACCGATGGGAATCCGCAAAGTGCTGTAACTACTCCGCCAAATCCGAACGCGCCTGTGATAGCCATAATAGCACCGAACATAAGCGTATTCTTCATATTGGGAAGCGTTATATACCAAAGCTCCTGCCATCTGTTTTTGATACCGTCAACCGCACCTGCCTCAAACTGAGCCTTGTCAATTCCCTGAAGACCTGCGATAAATGCGAGGAACGAGGTACCAAGCGATGTCCAAAGAGCGACCACGATACACAATGGCATTACGTAGTCTGCATCCTCAAAGAATGCAATTTCCTTTGGGATAAGGTCAAGCTTTAACAGCATAGCGTTTACCCAACCGTAACGGTCGGATGAGAAAAGTGTTTTCCAGATGAGGTACGCCTGACCCGAAATAGAGGGGGCGTAGAAGATAAGCGTTACTACCGCTCTTATCTTTGGTGAAAGCTCGTTGATGAACCACGCTACCATAAATGACATAAGGTAAGAAACGGGGCCAACGATACAAGCGAATATAAGTGTATTCTGACAAGCTATTATAAAAATATCATCGTCAAGGAAGAGTCGAATGTAGTTATCCGCGCCTACGAAGTTAGGCCACTCAAGCAGGTTAAAGTCCGTAAGACTTATAACTGCGGAAAGCACGACCGGCAAAACCGTGAAGCAGGTAAAAATGATCATGTAAGGTGCAACCATAAGGTACGCAACCTTATTTCTCTTCATTTCATGCCATGTCCACTGGAGCTTTGTCATATCCTTGCGCACTACAGCCCGTTTTTTTGCTGTTTTCTGTGACATGAGTTTTTCTCCTTATTATTATACAATGTATGAATTAACCGAGATACTTGTAGGCCTCGTAGGTTTTGAGCCACTTTGCAGCATCCTTAAGATAGTACACCGCCTTGTAGATCTTATCCTTTTCCAGCTCTGCGTCAACGTCAAGGTCATCTGCCTTATTGCCTGTTCCGAACAGATCGGAATTAAGTGCACTAAGTTCTTCTGCCAAAGCATTGAGCCTGTCAAAGTCCTCCGTGCTGTAGTTGGTGATCTCTCTGAGGATCTCATCTACCTTTTCATCGTACACCGAGGAGTAGCGGCTATCTTCCTTAGCCTTTGCAAGAGCCGCTTCAAGCTGCTGCATACGTCTTACCGCAAGAGTGGTCTGACCTTTTTCCTTATCAAGAGATTCGAGGTCAAACTCGTCACGCTTTCTCGTAATTTCACTATTAATATCGTCTATATATCCCTTAAGGCTGGTTACGGGGTTAAGGTTATCGTTATATGCATCAAGGAATGCGAACTTTGTATAACGTCCTACTATGTAAGCACCGGGGTAGTTAGGAATAGAAGCGAGGTTATCGAACTGAAGCTTTATCTGCTCGTATTCCGCACGGGTCCAAGGCAAGCTTTCAAGTGCCGTAATATTTGCTGTCGGGTGCTTTGCGGAAGGACCGAGGATAGCCGCCATCTCGTTCGAGTAGTCAACCTGACACTCGTCGCCAACATACCACTTCATAAACGTCCACGATCTTTCCTTGCTCTCGCAGTCTACTATCATTGCGATAGCGCCTATGCCGGAAACCGAATCAAAGTTTACATTTCCTTCCGAATCCTCTATACCGGGCAGCGGATAGAAGGACCACAGACCCTCGATCTCGGTAGCAAATACCTTAAGATGGTTGTACGTACCCGTATAATCTCCAAATCCAATAGGCATCTCACCGGTTCTGAAACGGTTTGCGAAGTCATACTGATATGGGAATGAGTACATCGTATACATCGAACACATATCCTCAAACGCGGTAAGTGCAAGGTTGGAGTCAAGATTGATTCTCATACCATCATCAGCAAAAAGCTCTCCGCCCATCTGGTATATAAATATGTTACTGTCGCCGATCATCGCGATCTCCATGTTGTTTGCCTGGAGAACCGGGATAGCCTCCTTAACGTCATCCCACGTTTTGGGAACCTCTAACTCAAGCTCCGCAAGAACATCCTCACGAACGAACATCATCGGGAAGCTCTGTGTTTCAGGGAGTCCGTAGCAGCGATTTTTACCGTATGCGTCCTCCATTTGAAGAACTATCATCGCCGACTCATTGAAGCTTGCTGTGGCTTCCTCGAAACCGTCCATTTCCTCAATAGATTCAAGCGCGCCGCGTATCGCGTAGTTGATTACGTCTCCCGATCCTATTCCAAGATAAACGTCAGGGCCCTTCTTAGCGAGTATCGATGGCAAGAGCGTGCCGCCTGCAACAAGTCGAAGGTTGACGGTTACGCCATGCTCCTTAGTGAAGTTATTATTAATGAGGTTTCTGATAACCTGAGACTGGTCTCTACCGGTTGCTATCCACACCTCAACGCTGTCCTCTGCAACCTTATCGGTAAGCGCACCCATGCGGTCGTAGTTACGGAAGAAGGACTGAATAAATCCTGTGATCTCGTGCCAAAGAGCCTCAAAGAAGTTTGCCTTAGCCTTGGGAAGCTCCTCGTCAGAATTCTGAATTACAAAGTAATCAAGCGTCAGAGGCTGAGTCTTTGCGTCTCCCAGCCAAGTACCGAGCGAACCGATATATGTCTTAAGTTGCGAAAGATTCTTTGCGACCTCCGCGTCTCCTCCGGCGGTCATTTCAACAAGCAGGTCGGAAACATTTTGAAGGGTTGCAGTCATCGAGCTCTTGGAGGAATCCTCAAGCATAATAGCGATGATCTCGTCGATCTCCTTATGCTGCTGCACCATATCCGACATCGTCTCGGGAATAACACCATAGAAATTATAGGAAGCAAATTCATCAGGGCTCGTTCCCGTGAGCTTAAGTATATCAAGGTAATCCTTGTTAACAGCGTCAAGCACCGCCTGAACACGGCTTACCGTAGATCCCATAGCTCCGAGCGAAACCTCAAAACGAACCGTATAGGTTACGCCCTCCTTGAAGTAAAACTCAAAATCTGTCTTTCCATCGGAAAGAGGGCCGACCTGCCAATCATCGGAATAATTGAACTTAAGCCTCGTTGCTTCATAGAACGGAACTCCATTGTAGTATCCGTCATCACCTTCCTTAAGCGAGCTGTCGCTGTAAAGTTCAAGAACTCTCGAGGTAGCCATACCGTCAAGGATGTTCTGCTTAAAACGAGCTACTATATTATAATTACCGCTCTTGGGAACCGTGAAATTATACTCGACCCATTGACCTACCGTCTGCCACTTTTCACCGCCGACTGCATTGAGCAGGGTTCTGTCAGTAGCACTGGGAGAATTTACCGCGCTGGTAGTATCGGAGATAGGATATATAGTCTGGCTGGAGGAAGCCGAGAAATATTCTGCTTCAATTTTTACTACGCCATCACCCTTGCCGTTTGCCTCGTAGCGATCGTGATAGCTGCTGTAGGATTCATAGTCCTTGCAGGGGGTGAGGCAGAGCTTGGAAATAACGATCGGCTCATTTACGCCCTCGAGCGTAAAGGTAACGTCGCCGTTCGCATCGGGTTCAACAACAAAATCAAAGGGCTCCTGCAAAAATCCGCTGGAATCCTTGAAATGGTAAGTATTCCACGTAGGCGCCTGTACAAGGCTTTCGCGGATCTCATTTTTATCGGTATCTGCAATAAAATAGCGTACCGTATAATCCTGTACAAACTGCGCGAGCTTTGCGTTCCAAGCCTCCGGGAAGCTGACAGCTACTATCGTCTCCCCTCTTGTATTAACAGCCTCCTTAGCCTCAAGGAAGCCTGCTTCCTTTGCGGCATCGATTATCTGCTGCGCAGTCTCGCCCTTAGCGATCTCGATCTGTCCGTCGGGATAGGGTGTCGCCCATACCTTGGAGATCGTAAGATAACGCGCCTCCGAGAAAGGAACCTCATCGTTTATCATAAAGACTCGCTCTATGGACGCAGATTTGTTCTCTATCGGATAGTACTCGATGTAGATGTTATAGCGTGCGGGTGCCGTAATAGCATTTTCGCTACCCGCGGCTATAGTCCACGTTGCCGTTCCGGCGTCAGGGATGTACAATCCCTCAGTAGTGCCGTCGGTAAACTTATACGGTGTCTCAGCCTTGGGAATATCGTCTCCGGGCTTGAGAACCTTCGATTCGTCGTACGAAAGAACATCTCCCAAGGAGTTTACGTACACAGCATCAAGTCCCGAAAGAACTATCTCGGAGCTTGCCGATGGAACCAAGTCAAAGTAATCGGGATCGGTGTCATCATCGCCGTCGGTAAGCTTTTTGAGCTCTTCCTTGCTGGTGTACTCTTTTCTGTACTCGTCGTACGAAATCGCATTCAGCAACGCCTTGATACGCTCAAGCGAGCTTTTCTCGTTATCATTGCTTGCGGCAGAAGCGGGTAAAGCGCCACAGCCGAAAACGATCATCACGAGCAATATCAAAGCCGTTATTCTTTGAAATTTCGTGGTCTTCATTTAGAATTTCCTCCTACCAAATGGTTAAAACTATGATGTTATCTTACCATAAAATAATAAAAAAGTCAAGACAACTTTTCTTTCGATTGCCTTGCCTCGGCTCACTTTTAAGCGCATCAAAAAAAATAGGTTCATAACCAAAATCGTCATTTTTAGTGCTTGACAAATTTGCAAACATTTATAGGTAAATTATATTTACCTCGTTTTAAATCATATTTCCAATCCTAAACCGCTTTTTGTGCAAATATACCATACATCATTTTTTGTTTTTTCAAAGCATTTTGTGGGTAAATTAAATTTACCCATCTCGAACTACGATTTTTCCATCCATTTTTAGTCTCCGATGTATTTTTTGTCAATCTTGCACAATTTTTCGATAAAATTTTCTACATATACGATACACCGTAAAATTTCAAAAAATCACGCTATTTTCATATCAAAAACCTATATTTGAATAAATTTTACTGATTTTTCACAAATATATCTATTTTTTACATTTATTTATTTTTCTGGAATTTGAATATTTTTAAGACTTTCTGCGTAAAAAAACACGCAAAAAAAAGCAGAGCCATACAAAGTAGTACAGCTCCGACAGTGTATTTAGTTATTACTCAGCGCAAGAAGCCGTTAACTATTTCTTCTTCTGCTTCCTTTTCGGTAAGACCGAGTGTCATAAGCTTGATAAGCTGATCGCCCGCTATCTTGCCAATAGCCGCCTCGTGAATCAACGACGCATCCGGATCTACCGCAAGGATCTCGGGAATTGCAGCAACCGTAGCTCTATCCATAATGATCGCGTCACACTCCGTATGACCCGAGCACTTGTTCTTGCCTTCAATTTTTGACAAGAACCTCTGCTTGGATTCATCCTTCGCTACCGCGCGCGATACAACGTGCGTGCCTGAATTTTCTCCGTTGAGCTCAACTGCAAATTCGGTATCGGCAACCTGCTTACCGTGTGTCATGATCTTTTCGTTAACAACAAGCGTTGCATTTTTCGACAGCTTGGCAACGGTTTTTCTGTATGTCGAATCAATTCCCTTTATTTGAACCGTTTCCATCTCCATATAGGCATTTTCGTCCAATTCCGCGTATGTCGTGGGATTCATAATATTTTCGCCATTTCCGTCGCCTTGACCGTAATGTTTCTCAACATATTTCACTCTTGCATTTTTCGACACATAAAACGAATGTATTCCGCTATGCTCCGACGCCCCGTCGCCGCCGTTGTGAATACCGCATCCCGCAACTATGGTAATATCGCAATCCTCACCTATGTGAAAATCGTTGTAGACAAGCTCGCGAAGTCCGCTTTGTGAAAGCAGGACCGGAATATGCATGCTCTCGTTTTTTGTTCCCGGTTTCACGTAAATATCAATACCCGGCTTATCGGTCTTGCTTACAATCTCTATGTTTTCCGAGGAGTTTTTACCATGCAGACTGCCGTTCACTCGCAAGGAATAAGCACCTTGAGGAATCTCGTGCAATCCTGCAACCTCTTCAAGCATTTTTTTCTGAATACTATCCATGCTCTCTCCTCCTTATGCGTTATTCTTGGTGAAGTAGCATCCCGAGCGAACATCCATAAGCTTTGGAAATACCTTTTCACGATCGCCGTACTCTGCAACGGCACCATCAGCAAGAACTATGATCTTATCGGCGATATTTAAAATTCTTTCCTGATGCGATATAATAACTATCATTCCCTTTGTGCGCTCATACATATTTTCAAACACCTTGATAAGATTATTAAAGCTCCAAAGGTCAATTCCCGCCTCAGGCTCATCGAACACCGACAGCTTAGTGCCGCGCGCGTTAATCATAGCTATCTCAATACGCTTAAGCTCGCCGCCCGAAAGCGATGCATCCACCTCACGGTTGATATAATCCTTAGCGCAGAGTCCAACCTCAGAAAGGTAAGAGCAGGCCTCGGCTACACTTGTATTTTTGCCAGCCGCAAGAGAAATAAGATCCTTGACCGTAATTCCCTTGAAGCGAACAGGTTGTTGAAAAGCAAAGCTTATGCCTGCGTTGGCACGCTCGGTGATCGACATATCGGTAATATCCACCCCGTCCATAAATATCTTACCGCTCGTGGGGGTAATTATGCCGGCGATAAGCTTTGCCATGGTAGACTTACCACTTCCGTTAGGGCCCGTGATCGCAACAAATCGGTCATCTATCTCAAGGTCGATATTCTTCAGTATATCCTTTCCCGCAACCGAGAAGGATACGTTTTTAAATTCCAACATCTATACTCCTTTTGCGAGGCGTTTGTCGACCTCGCCATCTAAATTATCTCATTTTTCTACCAATATATTATACCGCAATTTATCCTTTTTTTCAATAGCTTTTATCAAAATATTTACGTTATTTTATTTTTCTGTTATGATACAATTGATAGGTGACAAATAAAAAGAGAAATAGCAACCAAAAGT
>CAZSSE010000031.1:0-11173 GCA_964609165.1 uncultured Lachnospiraceae bacterium | reverse complement strand
GGCTAAGGAAAATGCAGTGCTTTCGGGACTTTCGGATGCACCTGTCAGATATATAGTTGACGACTGCAAAAAATTCGTTGAGCGCGAGATACGCAGAGGAAATAAATACGACGCTGTTATAATGGATCCTCCGTCATATGGAAGGGGGCCCTCGGGAGAGGTTTGGAAGATTGAGGACAGCGTGGATGAGCTTATTACTCTTACCGCTCAGCTGCTTTCGGACGATCCGCTTTTTTTCCTTGTGAATTCCTATACTACAGGTCTTTCTCCGGCGGCGATGCAGTATATAATCGGGCTCAAGGTCGTATCAAGATACGGCGGAAGGTTTGAATCTCAAGAGCTTGGGCTTCGCGTCAGCGCAACAGGGCTTGCCGTTCCTTGCGGAGCAAGCGCAAGATGGTATAATACTCACTGATTTTCGAGGAGAGGCTTATGGGAGAACCGTTTATAAAGATTGAAGATCTTTCATATCTGTATGATGATGAAACACACAACGGCGTGCCGGTGCTGAAGGATCTTTCGTTGCAGATAAATAAGGGCGAATTCGTTGCCGTACTCGGTCATAATGGATCGGGGAAGTCTACGCTCGCCAAGCTTTTGAATATGATATTGATGCCCACAAGCGGCAAAATATATGTGAACGGAATAGATATAACCGATGAGAGCCTTAGTGAGGAGGATGTTTTAGGACTGCGTAAGACTGTCGGAATGGTTTTTCAAAATCCGGACAATCAGTTGGTTGCAACGGTGGTTGAGGATGACGTGGCGTTCGGACCGGAAAATTTGGGAATACAGTCTGCAGAGATCCGCGAACGTGTTGACAGCGTGCTGAATTACGTTGGTATGACCGAATACGCCAAGCACGAGCCGCACAGGCTTTCAGGCGGACAGAAGCAAAGAATAGCCATAGCTGGAGTGCTTGCTATGCTGCCCGAGTGTATAATATTCGACGAATCAACGGCGATGCTTGATCCTCTTGGCCGAAAGGACGTTATAGAGGCGATAGAAAGGCTGAACCGCGAGAACGGAATAACCGTTATAATGATAACTCATTATATGGACGAGGCGGCGCGAGCCGACAGGATAGTCGTGCTTGACGACGGTAAGCTGATACTCGACGGATCGCCGAGCTATGTGTTTGAACACGAGGATATGCTTCGTAAGTGCGGACTTGCTATACCGCAGTGCACAGAGCTGATCCACCGCTTAAGAGATGCGGGAATCGCACTGGATGGCGAATGCGTAACGCTTGAAGAGTGTGCAGCGCTTATTGAAAAATCGCTAAAAGCAAATAAGGAAGATCGAAATGTCAAGTATAAAAATTGAGAACCTGAGCTATTATCACGGCAAGGATACACCTTACGAAATAAAAGCGCTCGACGGAATAGATCTCAGTATAAGAAATGGTATGATAACCGGACTGATCGGTCATACGGGCTCTGGAAAGTCAACTCTTGTGCAGATGTTAAACGGAATACTAAAGCCGCATCACGGCAGAGTATTGCTCGACGGCGCGGATATATGGGCAAATCCTAAGGATATACGCAAGATACGCTTTCGCGTTGGACTTGTAATGCAGTATCCCGAATATCAGCTTTTTGAGGAAACTATATATAAGGACATAGCCTACGGTTCCAAAGAATATGGGGCTTGATGCCAAAGAGATCGACATAAGGGTAAGGGAAGCTGCGGAGTTTGCAGGGCTGGACGCTGCGCTTTTGAATAGATCACCCTTTGATCTTTCGGGCGGACAGAAAAGACGTGCGGCGATAGCAGGTATAATAGCTATGCGTCCGGAACTGCTTATCTTAGACGAGCCTGCCGCAGGACTTGATCCGAGAGGTCGCGAGTCTATATCTAAGAATATTACGGAATATCAGAAAGCCAGCGGCAATACCGTGCTCATCGTAAGCCACAGTATGGAGGACATGGCGCGTTATTGCGACAGACTTGTGGTGTTGGCAGGCGGTAAGATAGTTCTTGAAGGGAATTGTCGTGAGGTGTTCACACACTCAAAGGCTCTTGAGGACGTTGGGCTTGATATTCCGCAGATCACCAAGCTTACAATGATGCTTAAGGATAAGGGCATTGAGCTTGATACCTCGGTATATACTGTCGAGGAGGCTTTTGAAAATATAATTAAACTTTATAAATAAAGGATTTTTGGTTTTAACGGACTATGAAAGGTATTGCATTCGGTCAGTATTATCCCGCAAGCTCGCCGTTGCACGGGCTTGATCCGCGAGTTAAGATAATTTTGACCATTCTGTATATAGTTTGCTCATTCATATGCAAGAATGTATTGAGCTACACCTTACTGCTGCTTTCGGCACTTCTTTTGGTGATTTGCGGCAGAATACCTCTCAAAATAGTTTTGAGAGGACTTAAGGGAGTACTGTTCGTGCTTGCTTTTACGGCGGCACTCAATATTTTCTGGACGTCGGGTGATCAGCTGCTTTTTGAATGGAAATTTATAAAAATATACGTTGAGGGGCTTTATGCGGCTCTTTTCATAATGATAAGAATATCAGCTCTTATCATAGGAACAAGTATGCTCATGACCTACACGACGACGCCGATAGCGCTGACTAATGCTATAGAAGATCTGCTATCGCCTCTCAAAAGGCTACACGTTCCCGTGCATAGCTTTGCAATGATGATGACGATCGCACTGAGATTTATTCCAACGCTCACCGAGGAGACCGACAGAATAATGACGGCGCAAAAGGCAAGAGGAGCAGACTTTTCGAGCGGCGGACTTATATCAAGAGCCAAGGCGCTTATTCCCGTCCTTATACCGCTTTTCGTTTCGGCTTTTAACCGAGCGAGCGATCTTGCAACTGCAATGGAATGTAGATGCTATCACGGTGGAGAGGGAAGAACGAGAATGAATGTTCGCCATATCAGATTTGTTGACATAATACCGTTGTTTATTATTTTTGCTTTCGGAGCGTCGCTTGTTGCTTTGAATATTCTTTCTATAGGATTTACAATGTGAGGTGTGTGGTGAAGATACTGTTGCACGTCTCTTATATCGGTACGGGCTATTGCGGATATCAGGTTCAACCGAATGGAATCTCGGTTCAGCAGAGGCTGAATGAAGCGGCAAAGCAGCTATTTGGTTATGATTGTGACATCGTAGGATGCAGCAGGACCGACAGTGGCGTTCACGCAAACGAGTTTTGCGCTACCGTAACGAAGAAAAAAGAAAACTATCTCAATACGTCAATATCCGTCTCAAAAATTGCTCAGGCTATGACCTTTTGGTTGCCCGAGGATATTTCGGTATTTGCGGCAGAGGAGGTTAATGATAATTTTCATCCGCGATATGACGTTAAATATAAGGAATATATTTACAAGATATGGAATCATCCCGTAAGAGATCCTTTCTTGCAGGGGCGTGTATGGCATTGCCCAAAAAGAATAGATGACATAGCACTGGAAAAAATGCAGAGGGCAGCATCGCATTTTGTTGGCAAGCAGGATTTTGCCTCCTTCATGGCGGCAGATTCCACTGTAAGCGAAACGGTACGCGAGGTGTATGAGGCTGTCGTGGAGCGCGAGGGAGATCTTATCACATTTCGTGTGAGCGCTGACGGATTTCTTTACAATATGGTAAGAATATTTGTTGGAACGCTTGTTGACGTTGCATACGGAAAAATAGCGGCAGAGGATATTCCACGTATAATCGCCGCAAAAGAGCGTCGTGCCGCAGGCAGCACCGCACCCGCGCAGGGGCTCTACCTGAATAAAGTGGTATACTGAATTTTTAGAGAATAAAGAATATTTGCGAAAGGAGGCGTAAGGTGAAGCTCGATATAAAAGGCGTATTGAAAAAGGTTAAGATCGGAAAAAAGCAATCAGATGATGAGGCAGATGGCATTTATAAAAATGCAGAAGCCGAATCTGAAACTCGTGAAAAGTCGAATTTCTTCGGAAAGGTTGGCGATTATTTTAATCCCGAACCTCAAAAGGAAAGGGTACTCAGGCACGAGGACTTTAATCGCGCAGGAGACACCTATTATGCTTCCGCGTCTGCCTTTTATAAAGTTATAGAGCGTTTGCTCTGGTTAGTGCTTGCGGTCTTTCTTGCCTTCTCGGTAATAACAAATTATCGGGAAATAACCTTTGATAATTTCTTTTATTTGATGAAGGATTTTTCAAGTGCGGCGGATAGCGACGTGCCGGATTATCAGGTGCTCTCATACGACTCGGACAGCCGACAGACCTTTGAGCTCTATCGCGGCGGTCTGGTCAGTGCGTCACCGTCGGCAGTATCGATATTTACAGCGGGCGGCAGACGAACGCTCAAGAGCAATACAGAGTACTATTCGCCCAATATAGTTTGCTGTGATAAATACGTTTTGGTTTACGACAGCTCGGGTTCTGCATTTTCTGTTTACAATTCTTTTTCAAAGGTTCTTAATGAAAGGCTTGAAAGTCCGATAACCGATGCTTGCTTTGCCGATGATGGGGCGTTTGCCGTGGCTACGAAGAATGAGGACGGCAAATCTGTAATATACTTGTACGGAAAAAATCTCAAGCGCAGAGGTGATATTTCTGACAGTAAATATATTTTTGACATGGCGCTTGAGGACGGCGGTGAGCGCTTTTGCACGCTTGCCTATAACGCCGGAGCAGGAAACGGCGAAACGGTTATTTCGGTGTATGATATAGCAAGCTCGCAAAGTGCAGAAAAGCTGCATACCGTTAACATCAATGGTGAGTTTCCAATAGGATGCAGTTTTCTTAATAACGGTAGGATCGCAGTGCTTACAAACGTTTCAGTAAGGATATACGATAAAAACTGTAAGCAAATAGAGTGTTATATGTTTTACGGATCAAGCATAAGAGCATTCAGCGTAAACACATATGGAGTTTCCGCGGTAATCGGATCCGAATCGCAAAAAAATGTAATTTCATTTGACAAAAAGGGCGAATTGATATATAATAGACCTATAGAGGAAAATGTTTCGTCAATAATTTTAGAAGGGGAGTATCTCTTTTTGCGAACCTCGGACGGTGTTATAAGAATTAACGTTAAAAATGATAAAAGTGAGTTTTTGGTCTCGGAAAACGGTAAAATGCTTGTATATAACGAGGACACCGCCATGGTGTGCGGCGACGCAAGAGCCGAATATCTCGTATTCGGTAAAAAACAGTAAAATATAGATTTAACATAGATAAATTTGATTCAAGGACGGAAAACATACTATGAAGCTTAAAAATATCCCCAATATTCTTTCGGTAATACGAATAATACTCGTGTTTGTATTCGTGTTTGTATTTTTTGCTTTAAACTCACCTGCATGGGCACTCGTTATTTTTCTTACTGCCGGTGCTACCGACATTGTAGACGGGTATCTTGCACGTAGATTTAATTGGATAACTAATCTCGGAAAAATATTGGATCCGTTTGCAGACAAGCTTATGCAATGTACAGCGCTTGTTTGCCTTTGCATTAAAAGCTATGTGCCTCTTTGGTTCGTGCTCGTATTTTTCGCAAAGGAATTGGCAACGCTTATAATAGGACTTCTGGTTATCAAACGTCGCAGTGTGGTTGTGGTCAGCAAATGGTACGGTAAAGCGGCGGTATGTCTGTTCTATATCGCTATATTTATGTGCGTTGTGTTCAGAAGCTTCTTTGCGCAGAATCCTGCTGTAAGTATTCTTATGTTCGGCATGGTGGCGTTTTTTGCAGTGCTTGCATTTGTAGGATATATCAAGCATTATTCGTCGCTAAAAAAGCAGGATATTGATAAGGGAACTATCAGAAAAGTTATTAAATAATCCCGAAAGGAATCGGTAATATGGGTGTAATGATGTGTACGAAATGCCACAAGCGCATTGCGGTGGTGTTTGTTACAAAGCTTGAAGCTGGAAATAAGGTCAACGAGGGCTTTTGCATGAAGTGTGCCAAGGATCTCGGATTGCCTATAGATAATGTGCTCGGTGACATCACAAAGCAATTCGGTGTATCTCCCGAGCAGCTTGAGGTAATGCAAAATGCTTTGGATGAGCTCACGGAAAACGGACTTGTCCCGACAGAGAATGACGATCTTGAGGATGGCGGTGCCCCGGCGATAGATATGCCGCAGCTATTTGAAAGCGCGGGATTTCCTATGCCGAAGAGCCCCGAGGCACGTAATGACGGGAAAAAGTCAAAGGAAAACAAGGGTGAAAAGCCTAAAAAATATAAGTTTCTCGATACGTATTGCCGCAATCTTACAAAGAGAGCGGAAGACGGCAAGCTGGACAGGATAATTGGCAGAGAAAAGGAGCTTGCAAGAGTTATACAGATACTTTGCAGAAGGCAAAAAAACAACCCATGCCTTATCGGTGAGCCCGGAGTAGGCAAAACCGCTATAGCAGAGGCTCTTGCACAGAAGATCGCAGATAACGACGTTCCGTTCAAGCTTCGCGGCAAGCAGATATATCTGGTCGATATGACGGCACTTGTGGCAGGAACGCAGTTCAGGGGACAGTTTGAATCCAGAATGATCGGACTGCTTAACGAGGTCAAGGAAGCGGGAAATGTAATACTTGTGATCGATGAGGTGCATAATATCGTGGGCATCGGAGACTCCGAGGGAAGCGTTAACGCCGCTAATATTCTCAAGCCTGCGCTTTCGCGCGGAGAGGTGCGAATAATCGGTGCGACCACGCTTAACGAGTACCGTAAGTATATCGAAAAGGATACGGCGCTTGAACGTCGCTTCCAGCCTATAACAGTAGTAGAGCCGTCCATAGAGGAAAGCATAGAAATGCTCGGCGGTATCAAGCATTATTATGAAGAATTTCATTCTATAAAGATTCCCAAGTACGTAGTCGCAAGAGCCGTAACACTGTCGGAAAGATATATTACCGACAGATATTTGCCCGATAAGGCGATAGATCTTTTGGATGAGGCTGCGTCGCATCTTTCTCTTACAAGCTCTGTGCTCAACGAGTCTCAGCAAATACGCGAGGAGCTGCTTCTGCTTAAGGATAAACGCGAGGGGCTTGAGGCGGATACGCCGTCTGATGAAAGAGCGGCACAGCGTTGCTATGAGGATATAGCGCAGATCAAATCAAAAGAGATACAGCTTTCGGAGCGTCTGCGTGAAATCGAGCCATCGTGCGAGTCGGTTGAGCTCACCGAGGCGGATATAGCAGAGGTCATTGAGGTATGGACGGGAATTCCCGCTACAGATATAAGCGAGAACGAGTTTGAGCAAATAGATAAGCTTGCAGAGCGTCTCAAAAAGAAGATAGTAGGACAGGACGAGGCTGTAAACGCAGTAGCGAAGGCTATTAAGCGTAACAGGGCGGGTATTTCATATAAGCGCAAGCCGGTTTCGTTTATATTCGCAGGACCAACGGGCGTTGGTAAGACCGAGCTTGTAAAAACTCTTGCCGCAGATCTGTTCCATTCGCCCGAGACGCTTATAAGACTTGATATGTCAGAGTTTATGGAAAAGCATTCTGTATCAAGGATCATAGGAGCACCTCCCGGATATGTCGGCTATGACGAAGCAGGTCAGCTTACAGAGAAGATACGTCGCAGACCTTATTCGGTCGTGCTTTTTGACGAGATCGAGAAGGCGCATCCCGACGTACTCAATATTCTTTTGCAGATACTCGACGACGGAAGAATTACAGACGCGAGAGGTAAAACCGTAAACTTTGAGAATACTGTCATAGTTATGACTACTAATGCAGGCTCGGATAATTCGGGAGCGACGGTAGGTTTTTTCAGTGAGGACAGCGCTCTCTCGGATAATAAGACGATGAAGGCACTTTCGTCATTCCTGCGTCCGGAATTTATCAACCGTGTCGATGAGATAATAACCTTCCGCTCACTTGACGAGAAGGACTTCGAGAGCATAGCGCGAATTATGCTCGAAGAGCTTAAGAGTGCTCTTGATGAAAAGGGAATTAGGCTTATATATTCGGATGAAGCGGTAGAATATATTGCTGAAAATTCTTATTCGCGTAAATTCGGCGCAAGAAATATGCGCAGATTTATACGCGCCAACGTTGAGGATCTGTTAGCAGAGAAGATCATCGCGGATTATTCGAGAAATATTTCCGGCGCAAGCCTTGTTTATTCAAAAGAAGATAATAAACTGATCGTCGAGTGTATTTAAAATTATGAACGAAAAATGGTTTCTGATGTCGGTCGAGCAGATCGAGAAAAAATTAAAAACCAATGCCGTCGTGGGGCTTTCTCTCAAGGCGGCTCGTTCGCGTGTTAATTTACATAAGAAGGAAAAAAGGAATACTACGTTTTTTACCGTCAAAAAGAAAAGGCTTGATAAAATTTTGCTTGATCTTTTTTCAGACGTGTTTTTGATATTGCTGACTCTGCTTGCAATATTCTCGCTTTTCTTTGAGGGAGATGCCATAATATGCAGTGGAATACTCGTTTTAATACTGATAAATCTTGTCCTGTCTTTTTTTATTTACTACAGAGATCGCCGCACGCTTGAATCCATGTCTGATTTTTTCTCGCCGACTGCAAGAGTTATTCGCGGCGGAAAGCTTTATATTGTAGATTATCGTGACTTGACCGAGGGCGACGTTATAATGATCGAGAAGGGCGATATTCTCGGATGCGATGCAAGGCTTGTACGGTCGGATTCGCTTAGCGTTTGTATGAAGGTCGATAAAAAGACAGAGCGTGTGCTTGAAAAGTATGCGGGGGCGGCTGTAAGAGAGGACGAGCTTTACGCCGAGAATATGACTAATATGGTTCATGCGGGCTCGACCGTACTCAGCGGTAGCGGCAGAGCGATAGTTACCGCTGTAGGACAGTACACTTATCTCGGAGCTATGACGGGAGGCATCACCGAGGTTCCCTCAAAGGAGCTGCCAAAGGGCTTGGCGCATCTTAAAAGGGAATGTTCAAAAATGGGGCTGATAATGCTTCTGCTGACACTGCCTTTTTGCATATTCAGCGTCCTTTTCGGAAGCTTTCCGGGCGGAAATGTTTCACTCTCGGAGGCGGTGCTTGTTGCACTTTCGTTGGGGGCTACGGCTATGCTTTCCGGGGCGGCTAATCTTTTTATTGATTTTTACGTAAGATCTATAAGAAGGCTTGCGATCTCCGAAAATCCATGTATTGTTCGTTCCATGGATGCCCTTGATAAGCTGACTGATGTCGATTATCTGTTTTTGCTTGACGGAAGCATTGCAACCGACGGAATATTGCATTTTGATACTCTCGTAACCGCGGACGGAGAAACCAAGAATCTTGAAAGAACCGGCTTGACGGCAACGATGCTGTGCGAGCTTATAACGCTTTATTCTTTATCACGCTCATCTGCGCCCTCTGTCGGGACACGTGCAAGCAATGAGCTCGACGTTGGAATTTCAGAGTTTTTGAAGCGATCGTATGTCGATAGCGAAGCGCTTAAAATACGTTGTAATATACAGTCGTATCTGCACGGCATTGATCGTGAGAACAGAGATGTTGTCATATATTCCGATAAGGGCGTTAGATCGGAAATGAGTATTTCATCATTCGACGATACCTTTGACCTGTGCAGCCACGTTATGGTAGCCGGCTGTCAAAAGCCACTTTCTGACAGCGGAAGAGAAGAGCTGCGTGCTTCATATCAAAGCTATATTGCAATGGGCAGAAGACCGATAATATTTTCTCTTGATCGCGGGAATGGAAGATGCTTTGTTGGAATGATGATTTTACGCGAAGGAGCGGATGCGTCACTGGCTAAATCAATTTCCGCTGTCCGCAGAAGCGGCATAAGGATAATATCCTTTTCAAACTGCCGAGAAAGAAGCGGAGCTCCCGAAATTCCCGACCTGCTGCGTCAGGGAAAGCGTGTGTATGCGCACGATCTCGCTATTCGCGGTATGGATATAACACATTCGTTCGGAAGCTATGACGAGTATTGCGGATTTGGCGAGCAGGATATAGTGCAGCTTGCAAAATACGCTAAGGAGCAAAACAAGGGCATAGCAATATGCGGATTTACAGAATACACCAAGGAATCGGTTGAGTATGCCGATGTGTTTATTTCCTGCGCTCCTGTGCGAACAGGAGTCTTCGGTCGCTTCGACGAGGAGCTCAGATCGCTGGAGGTACCGGGAGAGCATAGCAGTGCATCGTGTACGCAGACGGTCAAGGCCGAGGCAGATATACTTCTTATGCGTCCCAAGGCTTCAAAGGGCGGACTTGAACCGCTTGCGGCTGCTATGGGATATTGTCGCATAGCTTACAGAAATCTTTCGAATTTCTTTAGGTATTTCGTTTTTGCTCAGCTTACAAGAATTATCACGATAGCATTGCCTATGCTGTTCGGACGTGGAGTGGCAGATGCAAGACAGATCCTTTTGCTTGGTCTGATGGATCTCGCGGCATTTATGATGCTTGCATCCGATATGCGACGGGGAAAGCTGAAAAGAAAAACGACCGATTCAGAGTTGATGAATTTTAATTTCGTCCGCACTGTAACAAATAATAAGAATATTTTTATTCCAACTCTTGTGGGAACGGCACTTTGCTTGATTTTGCCAAATTTGGTTTCACTAATACCCATATTTGATAATTACGTTTACAAAACCGAATTTACCTTTACGGTCACGGCACTTTTACAGGTATGTCTGTTCGCTTGCATTTATGCCGATGATATACTTGATAAGGCTACAATTAAAAAAATGTGCAAGAACAAAATATTTATTGTTGAGATCTCAGCCTTGGCACTTTTGGAGGTTTTATGCTATTTGACGCCATTAGGTGTGCTCTTTGGGCTTTCTAAAAATCCCGTAATATATTGCTTGCTTTCTTTTATTCCTCCCGCAGCGCTTCTTGTTTCATACGTCGTAATAACATTTCCAAAAGCTAAAGGCAATGCCGATAACGGGAAATAACAAAATGTAAACAATTTGTTAATTTATATTTAGGCGCTTGAAAAAGTACAACAAGTATGATATAATCAACTGTAATTTGCGTACCGATATAACTCGGTCGTAAAAATAATAATACACACACGTTCCGTAATGGCGGTTCGGTGTCGCTTTGCGAGGCGCGCGAGCGATAAATCGCCGAAGGAAACGTGGTGGAAAAAAACCGAAGGAGGACATAAAATGTCTGTTATTTCTATTAAGCAGTTGCTTGAAGCAGGTGTTCATTTCGGACACCACACCAGAAGATGGAACCCCAAAATGCAGG